>CAYJEQ010000008.1:38908-57715 GCA_964369235.1 uncultured Oscillospiraceae bacterium
TATTATAGTTGGTCTGGTTAACTCAAGAATACTTAAGTTAAGACAGGCTATAGGGGTAATTATGGGTGCTAATATCGGTACTACAATTACTGCCCATATTTTAAGTCTAGCAGATATATCTTCTAGCAACTTTTTCCTACTGCTAATAAAACCATCAACACTAGCCCCAGTGGCTGCTATTATTGGTATACTGCTAATGATGACAGCTAAAAGCAGTAAGCACCGTGAAATCGGACAGATTCTAGTGGGATTTGGTGTTCTATTTACAGGTATGTTCGGCATGGAAGATGCTGTTCGTCCACTGAGAGATCACCCAGCCTTTGCTGAGATGTTTGCAACATTCTCCAATCCTGTTATTGGTGTAGCTGTTGGTGCACTTGTAACTGCAGCAATACAGAGTTCTTCTGCATCTGTAGGTATTCTACAGGCACTAAGTACAACTGGACAGATTACCTATGCATCTGCTTTCCCAATTATTATGGGACAGAATATCGGTACCTGTATCTCCCCAATACTGGCAAGTATCGGTGCTTCCAAAAGTGCTAAGCGTTCTGCTGTAGTGCATCTTTCCTTTAATATTATAGGTACAATCCTATTCCTATCAGCAACCTACGCAATCCATGCAGCTATAGATTTCCCATTCTGGAATGATGCTATAGATAGAGGTGGTATTGCTAACTTCCATACAATATTTAATGTAGTGGTAACACTTTCCTTTATGCCATTTGTAAATCAACTAGAGAAACTAGCACACTTTATTATTAAAGATGAAGCAGAGGACAGCGAGAACTTCGATGTTACAGCTGCACTTGATGATAGATTCTTTGTTTCTCCTGGTCTTGCACTAGAGCACAGCCGTAAGGCAGTTGACAAAATGGGTGAACTGGCTAGCCAGAACTTCCAGTCAGCTAGAAAACTGCTATTTAAATTTGACAAAAAAGCTTTTGACGCAGCTATGGATGTAGAAGATGCAATTGATAAACTAGAAGATAGACTAAATGTATATCTGCTGGATCTATCTAAAAAGGAGCTATCAGAGGAAGAAAGCAGAGAAGTATCCCTACTATTCCACATAATGAGTGAATACGAGCGTATTGGTGACTATACAACTAATATTTTAGAAGAAGCAGAAGCTATATCTGATAAGGCATTAAGCTTCTCTCAGGGTGGTATGGCAGAGATGAATGTTCTTACCGATGCAGTAACTGAAATAATCGAAAAAGCAAGAGTAGCATTTAGTGATAATGATGTTAATTCTACATGGATTATCGAGCCATTAGAAGAGGTAATTGACCGTATAGAAGAAACACTTAAAGAGCGCCATATTAACCGTCTAAAAGCTGGAAAATGCAGTGTAGATGCAGCATTCCCTTATATTGAAACACTATCTAACCTAGAGCGTATAGCTGACCACTGTTCAAACATTGGACTATACCTAGCAACATATAGTGATTCTAATAAGAATAGCAAGATTAATATGCACGAATACCTAAAAGAGCTACGAAATGATCATATTGAAGAATTTGAGAAAAGTCTTGCTGTTTACGAGGAGAAATACTATGCACAGGTTGCAGAGTAATTTATAATAATTATTAAATAATAAATTAAGGGTGATTGTTCAGTAGTGAATAAATCACCCTTTTTTGTAAGTACAACAATATATATTGAGTAAAGGAAGGAAATAAGTTTTGAGCTTTTCACTGGGAGGGAGTGAAATTTTGCCAATGCCAGTTTACTGGCAATGATAAATCGCCGAAAACATTGCAAACAGAGAGAAAGGAATTGTCATAACTATGAACACACCGATTATTAAAAGTGAAAGACTAGCTTTAATACCATTGTCTACAGCATATAGTCAGGAGATATTTACTAACTGGACACAGGATAGCACTGTGGCAAAATACATGAGATGGAATACCCATAAATCACTTAAGGAAACTATAGGGTGGTTAGAATTAGAGGAGCAGAACATATCCAGTGATAAGAATTTTACATGGGGATTTAAGCTTATAGAAGGTGGCAGTATAATAGGCTCAGGAGGGCTAGTGTATAATGCCGAGAAAAACAGCTATGAGTTAGGCTATAACCTTATGAGGAATAGTTGGGGTATGGGGTATGCTACAGAGGCGGCAATGGAGATTATAGCCTTTGGGAGAGATGTTTTGCATTTAGATAGGATATACTGTTGCCACCATCATGATAATCTAGCGTCACAAAGGGTGATAGAAAAACTAGGGTTTGTCTATGGTGGTGAAGGCAGCTACTTTAAATTTGACGGCAGTGAGCACAGCTGTAAAGAGTATTGGCTAAATCTTAAATAATCACAGATAATACTAGATATAACACCACATAAATACAGTTTATATTATCTATAAAAATTTCTTACCTTACAGAATATCATCAAGTGAAATTACAAATAACTAGGGGGTTATATAAGTTGTTATGGCCACAGCAAGGGAGGTTACCTAAATAATTTTTCCTATATTTATTAAAGAACACAAATAAAAGACCATATGAATTATCCATATGGTCTTTTATTTAATATTACTATTTGTATAACTAGTTATTTAATTACGATTAGTATTTGTAGATTTATATTAATTGTTGGGTAAAATTCTGTTGGGGTACTGACCCTCGCCGACGGCGAGGGTCAGTACCCCAACATTTGCTATAGAACCGTATTTAATTACAATTAGTATTTATTGTTGTTATTGGATAGTCTAGGCTGAAAACCACTGTCAAGCTTCTTTGGCTCAGGAGATGTGCCAAGGTCTTTTACTACCTCTGGGATTGCATTTAGCTTAAAGGAGTTAGTAATAGAGTTTAGTATATTGGACTGGGTTGCAAGCTCTTCACTTGCTGCAGCGCTTTCCTCACTAGTAGCAGAGTTTGCATGGATAACCATGCTGATTTTATTGATGTTATCAGTAACCTGCTGGATAGCTGCACTCTGTCCATGGGTAGCCTCAGAAATACTTGTAATAGTCTCACCCATATGCTGCGCTTCATTTACTACCTGTGATAGCTGATCAGCTGTAATCTGGGACAGTTCTACACCCTTGTTAATTGCAGCTATAGAAGCAGCGATTAGGGCATTTGTGCTTTGTGCAGCTTCTGCAGACTTAGCAGCTAGATTTCTAACTTCGTCCGCTACTACTGCAAATCCCTTACCGGCATTACCAGCTCTAGCAGCCTCTACTGCAGCATTTAGTGCTAGGATATTTGTCTGGAAGGCAATATCTTCAATGGTTTTATTAATTTTGCTAATTTCTTTAGATTTATCATCAATTTCATTCATAGAGTTTATTAGCTGCTGCATGGTGTCGTTACCTGCAATAAGGGCAGTTGCAGCTGAATTAGCTTCCTCAGAAGCATTCTTAGCACTAAAGCTAATATCCTTAATCTGGTCGGTTATTTCATTAATAGAAGTGGATAGGTCTTCAATAGATGATGACTGATCAATAGAGCCAGCAGCCAGTGACTGAGCACCATTAGCAACCTGATTAGAACCCATCATAATCTGAGTAGAAGCAATAGCTACCTGATTAAGTGTCACATTAATTTTACTAGCAAATGTGGATAAGGACTGGTTAATCTCCTTAAAATCACCTACATATAGTTTCTCATTGCCACCTTTGTAGCTGGAGAAATCTCCAGAAGCAAACTGTAGAAGATTATTGTTAAGGTCATTAGTAATACCGTGTAGAGTTTGTACAGTTGTATGTAGATTTGCTGCTAATTGTCCAAATTCGTCCTTAGCAACATAGTTTATTTCAGCTTCGCTAAAATTACCAGCAGATAGGGCAGATATGGATTTGCTAATGTGAGCTATAGGAGTTGTACAGGATTTAGTTAGTATTACACTAAATACAAGGGTCATAATAGTGCCGATTAAAGTTAGCACTGCTAGGAATATAATGGAGTTAGTAGAATAGTTTATCTGATATTCATAAGCGGTAGCTGCTGAAGATTGAGTAATTGCTAGAAGATCGTCAACATATAACTGTGACTGAGTAAATGCTGGGAAGAAACTATCATAAAAGGCATCTTCAGCAGCCTGTGCATTACCTGCTTGTGCAAAGTTTAAGATTAATTGTCTTTGCTGATTTGTTATAGCATTGGCATTGCCATAATTAGTTAATGCAGTATTAAATTCTTCAGAGACATTAAGAGCGCTTAGACTATTGTATATTTCTTGGGACAGCTCATAGCTCTTGGTACTTTCATTAAATGTATCCACAATGGCGCTGGCATTGCCACTGGAAATTGTAGTAGCAAGTACCTTACCTACATTGTCAGAATGGTTTTTCATCTCAGTTATATCAATATATAGCTCATAGGATTCATCGTGGAAAGTAATAAAGTGATCTCTAAGTGTGCCCAAAGCAAGTGCAGAGATTATACCTGTTATAATAAGTACCAACAAGCTAAGGCCTAAACATGTAGCGAATTTGAATTTTAGTTTTAGATTTTTCATGAGTACAACCCTCTTCTTTTTAATTATTTTAAATAAAAATTTAAACATTGCTCTAATTACTTATTATACTGCCATTAACTGCAAAAGTACAGATATTTTTCCAATTTAGTAATAATTTTATTATATTTTGCTATTTTGTTATAGAAATAATAGTGTACTATAGTTATTTTTGAATAAATGTTATTATGATGTAACAATCCTATATAAATAGTTGATTTACACTATAATATGTTGCAAAATACGCAAAAATATGATATAATTAACATAAATAGTCCTGTTTTGCTAATAATTAGCAGATATATGATAATTATTACATATAAAATGTAATGGTTATCATTTAATGGCATATGGGGGTGTAATCTTGAGGCAATCAGAAGTAAAACTAAGTTTTAAATTTGTAGTTATTATTATGTCTGTAATTTTAACTGTAGTTATATTAGGTCTTTTGCAGATTAATAAAAATATGTCAGATCAGCTTCACCAATCAATTAAGAGCGAATTAGAAAGTCATCTAATACAACAACAGGAATTAATACAATTAGAATTTGAATATACAAGGTTAATATTTACTACGATAGCAAAATCTATATCAAATAGTGATATAGATAAATCAGCAATGGGAAGCTATCTAAATGAGCAGATACAAGGTACAACCTTTGATAGTATATACTATATTGGTTTAGATGGCACAGGTATCTCTAACACAGGACAGGTTAGAGATTTTACTGATGAGTATGCGTTTATAGATGGGCTTAACACTTCAGAGGTTAGAGCTAAAGCTAATACTGTAAACAGCCAAACTACTATTGATGTCTATACAAGTGTATATAGAGATGGTTTGTTAGATGGTGTTTTAATAGCTGAGTATCCTCTATCTTCTTTATCTGGGAAAATAGTAGGAATAAATAGCCTAGGCAGTTATACTATTATTACCGATAGAGATGGAGAAACCCTATTCTCAACATCTAAGGAGTACCTAGCCTTAGATAGAGACACACTAAATGAGGCTGATTTTATACTAGGGGATACACCTAGTGAAATTGTAAGTAACCTATATGATCTAAAAAGTGGATATACATATTTTAATGTCGGTGATATAACCAGAATGGCAGTGTATCGTCCTCTTAATTATAATAACTGGCAACTAATTATCGTTGCTGACGAGCATTTTGTAGGAGAGGAAACTAGAGTTCTTACCGAAATAATGGTATATTCTAGTATAGTGGCATCTTTTTTAATTTGTGTATTTGTTCTTTATATATTCTATAGTAAATATACAGCTATCAAGGATATGGAGCAGGTTGCTTATTACGATGAATTAACAGGTCTACCTAATACAACAAAACTAAAGTTAGAGATGGCGAAACTCCTTAAAACTAATAAGGATAAAGATTTTATTATTATTAAATGTGATATTAATAGTTTTAAAGCTATAAATGAGATGTTTACCTTTGACATAGGTAATAAGGTTTTAAAGAGTTTTAAGAAGGTTAGGGAATCAGTAGATGAAGAAACATTAATAGTGGCACGAACAGGGGTAGATCAGTTTATCTTTTTTGCTGGCAATGGATTTTTTGATAAGTTAGAAGAACGAGCACATCTCTATGAAGCTGGCATTAAACTTTATGTTCCCGAGCTTAATAGGTATCCTCTAACATTTAACTATGGTAGATATTTCATACCAAAGGGTGAGGAAGACATTGATGATATACTTAATAAGGTGGTTATTGCCCATACAATGGCAAAGCAAAATAAAGGCAAAAAAACCACAATAGTCCACAACTATGATGATAGTTATAAAAATCAAATTATCCTTCATGCTAAAATTACTAATGAGATGTATCAAGCTTTAGAACAGGGGGAGTTTATACCTTATCTACAGCCAAAGTTTAGGATATCTGACAATAAGCTAATTGGAGCAGAAGCTCTTGTAAGGTGGATAAAACCCTCAGGGGAAATGGTTTACCCAGATGTGTTTATACCTTTATTTGAAGCAAATGGATTTATAACAACGCTGGACAAATATGTTTTAGAGTCGGTTTGTCAGAATATTAGACGATGGATTGACGCTGGATACGAGCTTTTCCCAGTGGCAGTTAACTTCTCAAGAGGCAATTTAGAAAATGATAAATTTGTAGAGGAGATAAAAGAGATAGTTGATAGATATAGCCTACCTCATAATTTAATAGAGATTGAGCTAACTGAATCTGCCATTATCAATAATGAAAAAATATTTGAATCAATTCTCAAACAGCTAAGTGATGAAGGCTTTGTAATATCTATTGACGACTTTGGCTCAGGTTACTCATCACTAGGACTTCTTAAAAATCTAAATATCCACACCCTTAAACTGGACAGAAGTTTCTTTGTAAATAGTAGTGGCACCAGAGGAGATTTAGTGGTACATGGTATTGTGAAACTGGCTCACAGTCTAAATATGCAGGTGGTAGCTGAGGGGATAGAGGAGCAGGTACAGGTAGATTTCTTAAAATCCATTGGTTGTGAATATGGACAAGGGTATTTCTTTGCAAGACCTATGCCAATAGAACAGCTGGAGCGTGATTTTATATAATGCAAAATGTAACATCGAGATTACATTTTACTTGACAAATAAATTTGCAGTGGTATAATAAACATAATTAAGCACCGCTGATTCTTAGGTTTGTGGGTGTTTATTATATTTTAAAATATGTAAGATTTAGTATTTCGTTATAGTTTTACAGATATTATGAAAGGTAGGATATTAATATGGATATGTTATCAGCAAGTTACGCATCTATGGCAGCAAGCCTACAGCAAACACTATCTCTGTCAATGGCTGATATGGTAACTAACGGAAGCCTTAGCCAGATGAGTGCATCAGTTGAACAGGTTTCACAGACATACACAGCACCACCAACCGATGGTGTTGGGGTAAACCTAGATGCAAGAGCATAATACATAATAAAAGCTAAACAGCCCATCTTAGTGATGGGCTGTTTTGGGCTTCTATATAGACTTTTAAAAAAATCTTAGAGAGGAATTACATGGGGGTATTCCTCTGACTATAGTCAGGGAAAGAATACTATATAAAGAAAAAAGGCAGATGGGTTCCCATCTGCCTTAGTATTTAAATTATTATCTACTACCTTTAATGTAAGGTACACCACTTGCCTTAGGAGCTTGGGATTTACCTACAAATAGGATTAGTACAACGATTGTTAGTACATATGGTACCATTGCTAGAATCTGGGACGGGATAAAGTTTTCGCCACCACCTAGTATAACAACTAGAGCCTGTGAGAAACCAAATAGGAAACAGGAAGCCACAGAGCCCTGTGGAGTCCATTTACCGAATATTACTGCAGCTAGGGCGATAAATCCATGTCCTGAGATAATGGTTGGGGAGAATACAGATACTACGGCTAGTGTCTGAGCAGCTCCACCAAAACCAGCAAGAACACCGGAGATAATAACTGCTGTATATCTTACTGCAAAAACATTGATGCCTAGAGTATCAGCAGCAGCAGGATGTTCACCTACAGCAATTAGTCGTAGACCCCATTTAGTTTTGTATAGAACAAACCAAAGGACTACAGCAGCAATAAGAGCCAGTACAATAGTAATGTCAAAGTTAAACATCTTAAGGAACTCATTATCGCTAATATCCATAAAGGAGAAGATTTTAGGTAGTTTATTAGGAACTGGTCTAGTCATTGTAGCACCGTCAAAAAGCATACGGGATACAAACAGAGAGATGCCTAGACCTAAAAAGTTAATAGCTACACCGGAGATTGTTTGGTTAGCCCTAAAGGTAACACAAGCAATTGCATGAATAAGAGCAAGAAGTCCACCGGCAATACCAGCAGCAAAGAAACCAATCCAAGCATTTTCGGAAAAATAGCCTACAGCAGCGCCGGTAAAAGCACCAAATACCATCATTCCTTCGATACCGATGTTAACAACACCGGAGCGTTCAGATACCACCCCACCTAAAGCACCAAAAATAAGTGGAGCAGAGTAGATTAGTGTGATAGTTATTATTAAAGCAAAAGTATTAAACATTAGTTTTGCCCCCTTTCTGCTTCTTTGCTAGTTTATCAGCAAGCATAGTAAAGGCTGGAGTCATAGCTACAAAGAATACTATTGTACCGATAACGATATTGATAATTTCACTAGGAGCACCTACCTGAGACTGAATGGAGGTGCTGCCGTATTTAAGCATACCGAATAGGAAGCCAGAAAGGATACAACCTATAGGGGAGCTGTTAGCGATTAGTGCAACAGATATACCGTCAAAACCATAGCCTTCGTGAGTTGCAAGAGTTGCAATACGATGAGGAACGATACCAGCAATCTGTAATGCACCAGCTAGACCAGCAATAGCACCAGCCATACCCATGGAGTAGATGATGTTTTGCTTTACATTAATACCATTAAACTTAGAAGCATCAGGATTAAATCCTACAGAGCGAAGCTCATAGCCTTTAGTTGTACGATTAAGTAAAAACCACACTAAAAATACTACAATTATAGCAACTACTATACCGTAGTTAAGGTCGGTTCTAAGGATAACCTCTGATAGGAACGGATCATCAGCAAGCTGTTGTCTCCCCTCGCTAGTAGCTTTTAAGCCGCCCATTACAGTGGATTTAGCTGAATCCATAATGGAGATAGAGGACTCAGAGCCTTCATTTTTTACACCTGGAAGGGTGATGATGTAGTTATTTAGATATAGTGCAATCCAGTTTAGCATAATACAGGTAATAACCTCATGGATACCAAACTTAGCTTTAAGGTAACCAGAGATAGATCCCCATAAACCAGCTGCAATCATACCGGCTAAAATCATAGCGATAAAATGTAGTGGAGCTGCCATTGGTACAAAAGCACCAACTAGTACAGCTGCTACACCACCGATAATATATTGTCCTTCAGCACCGATGTTAAACAGCCCTGTTTTAAAAGCAAAGGCAACACTTAGACCGGTAAGGATAATAGGGGTACTTCTAATAATAACCTGAGCGATATATCTAGGTTTAGAGAAGATACCACTTATTAGGGCAGCATATGCTGCAATAGGATCATATCCAGCAGAAGCTAGGATAATTGCACCCACAACAAAGCCTAAAACTATAGAACAAAGTATGGCTGTGAGGGGATTTTTTAAAATTTTAATCAGTTTATTCATACTATTCCCCCTTGCTACCACCAGCCATTAATAGGCCGATAGTGTTTTCATCTGCATCTTCACCGTCGATAATATCTACAATTTTACCATCGTAGATAACTGCAATACGGTCAGATACATCTAGCACTTCATCTAGCTCAAGTGAAACTAGTAAAACTGCCTTGCCTTGGTCACGCTGTGCCACAAGTGACTGATGAACGAACTCAATAGCACCAACATCAAGACCTCTTGTAGGCTGTACAGCAATTAGTAGATCCGGATTGTTAGAAACTTCTCTACCAATAATAATCTTCTGCTGATTACCACCGGATAAAGCTCTAGACTTTAAGTTCTGGCTATCAGCTGGACGGATGTCAAATTCCTCAATAAGCTTAGTAGCATATTTCTGGAATTCTTTAAGGTTTAGGATACCATTTTTAGAAAGAGGTTCCTGTTTAAACTTAGACATACCTGCATTTTCCGCAACGGTAAAATCTAACACCAATCCATGTTTATGTCTATCCTCAGGAATAGTGGAAATCTTACTGGAGATAGTAGTTTTAGGCAGGGTGTTTTGAATTTCCTTACCCTCCATTATAATCTTACCAGAACTAGCAGGAACAAGGTTCATAATTGCATTTACAAGCTCGGTTTGTCCGTTGCCATCAATACCAGCAATACCAAGGATTTCTCCCTTTCTCACCTGTAGTGATAGATCGTTAACCTTGTTAATGCCACGACTATCCTTAACCACGAGATTTTCTATAGAGAATATAATATCTCCAGGTTTAGCTTTTTCCTTCTCAATATGAAGATCAACCTGACGGCCTACCATCATCTCTGCCAGTCCAATTTCGTCAGTTTGTGATACATCAACTGTGTCGATGAAATTACCACGACGGATAATTGTACATTCATGGGCAGATTGCTTAATTTCCTTTAATTTATGGGTAATGATAATAATAGTCTTACCATCATCAATAAGTTTTTGCATAATAGCAATAAGCTCGGTGATTTCCTGTGGAGTAAGAACAGCTGTTGGCTCATCTAGTATTAGGATATCTACCCCTCTAAATAATGCCTTTAGTATCTCAACACGCTGTTGCATACCTACAGAAATATCTTCGATTTTCTGTAGTGGATCAATATATAACCCATACTGCTCTGAGATGGTGTTTATTCTTTTAATAACTTCCTTTTCGTCAATAACCCCCATGGACTTAGTAATCTCGCTACCAAGTATCATGTTCTGGGCAACTGTGAAGTTTTCAACTAACATAAAATGCTGATGAACCATTCCTATACCCTTTGCAATTGCATCAGAAGGGCCTTTAAACTGTGTTGTTTCACCATTTATAGCAATGCTGCCACTGTCGTATTGATACAGGCCGTAAAGTATATTCATAAGTGTGGATTTGCCTGCGCCATTCTCTCCGAGAAGAGCATGGATAGTGCCTTTTTTAACCTTTAACTGGACTTCATTAAGTGCACAAAATCCACCAAAATATTTTGAAATACCTTGCATTTCAACTGCGTATTCTATCTGTTTAGATGACATGGTATTCCTCCTTTCCTTGGGTTACAGTTTTGTTTGTGTTCTAGGATCACCTGCAAAAGTTTCCCCTAGTGGTTCTAGGGTTTCATGACATTTACCTAGTTCATTGATTATTTTTATAAGCTGAGGACATAGCTTTTCGCATTTTCCACAGGATACACAATTATTAGCCTTGTTAGCCTTATCAAAATACACATGGTACTCGTTAAATGCTCTCCAAGTGTTACCAAACATCTTTAGCAGATTATAGGTTTTAAATATTGTAGGGATATCCACCCCTACTGGACATGGCATACAATAGCCACAGCCTGTACAGGGAATAGTAGCAATATTGTTTATTGCTTCACTAACCTTATTAATAAGGGACAGTTCCTCACTATTTAGCTTCATATCCTCGGAAAAAGTATTTACATTATCTATTACATGATCAAGATGGGACATGCCAGAAAGAACTACCTTAACATTAGAATGACTGGTCAGCCAACGAAGTGCCCAGGAGGTTTCGCTTTTACTGTTATTATAATCCTTGTAAATTTTTCCGATTTCCTCAGGTAGTTTAGAAAGAAAACCACCACGAGTAGGCTCCATAATCATAGCAGGGATATTTCTAGCCTTAAGTATATCATAAAGCTTGTCCCCGTCCATTAACTTATTGTCAATATAGTTATACTGTATCTGGACAAAATCCCAGTTGTAGTAATCTACTATCTCCTGAAAAGTATCGGATATATCATGGTAGGAAAAGCCAATGTACTTAATCTTACCCTGACTGCGCATATCTTCTAAAAATTTAAAAACTTCTAAATCCTTACATTTCTTAAATCGCTCGTAGTTAATTGCATGTATAAGATAGAAGTCGATATAATCAGTTTGTAGTTTTTCAAGCTGTGTTTGTAAAGCTTTCTCCATATCCTCTCGACTATTAATAAGCCAGATTGGAAGTTTATCGGCTAGGTAGTAGCTGTCTCTGGGGTATTTTTTCATGGCTTCCCCTAGAAAGGTTTCTGACTGGCCACCATGATAGGTATAAGCAGTGTCATAGTAAGTAACACCATTATTGTAAGCATGGTCAATCATCTTAAAACCATGTTCGTAATCTATCTTGCCATCTACAGTAGGTAGTCGCATACAGCCAAAGCCAATAGACGATACATTAATATCTAGTTTCTGAAGTTTAGATATCTGCATTTGTAATTACCTCCAAAAATATATAGTGTAATTTATCATACCATATATTTAAAGGTTTAAAAAGCCTTTGCATAGAAATTTTAAAAAAAATATGAAAAAATATAGATTATTTTATAAAAATTGAAGTTTTTGCTAACAAAACCCATAAGTGGAGGGGATGTTTACTTGACCTTTTTTTCCTATTGGTTTACAATATAATGGTATAAATATGTTATTTTGTAAAATGTGATTTATCACTGTTAAAATTTACTGTTTTAAGAGGGATAATAGTTTGGAACAAAGTTTCAAACACATGAATTTATTCATGTTAGTTTTTGTGTTTTCGGTAAATACTATAATCGAAATTTTGTGGCGAGGAAAGTCACAATAGCGTAAAACATCAAGAAAGGAATAAAGATTATTATGAGTATTTTAATTTCACCGTCAATGCTTTCCTGTGATTTTTCTAAGATGGGAGCAGAGGCTGCCTCAATGGTAGAGGCTGGGGCAGATATGCTACACCTTGATATAATGGACGGACATTTTGTGCCTAATCTGACATTTGGCGCCCCTATTATTAAATGTCTAAGACCTGTTACTGATATTATATTTGACACCCATTTAATGATATCTAATCCAATAGATTATATAGAGGATTTCGCAAAAGCTGGCTCGGATATAATTACATTTCATATTGAGTCAAATAGTGATGTGGCAGAAACCATTGCTAAGATTAAATCCCTAGGGGTAAAAGCTGGTATTTCCATTAAACCTAAAACACCTTGGCAGGCTGTACTACCGTATTTAAAGGACTTAGATATGGTGCTAGTAATGACTGTGGAGCCAGGTTTTGGTGGACAGAAGTTTATGGCTGATATGATGGATAAGATTATAAATATAAAGTCAGCGTCCCTAGAAATAGGCAAAACAGATATGCTAATACAGGTAGACGGTGGCATCTCTAAAGACACAGCAAAAACCGTAGTAGAGGCGGGTGCTAATGTACTTGTAGCAGGCTCAGCACTATTCTCACAGCCAGATTACAAAGAGGCAATTACCCAGCTAAGAGCTTCTGTGAAATAATTATATCTTATCCTAGGTAATAAGCTATTTTATCAATGGCATTATGGCTAATTATCTGAGTGCCGTATTCTTCCACATAGGCTGTGGAGATTTCGTCCTGACCAATTATAGGAGCAAATTCCTTTAAAAAGTCCACAGTTAAACCTTCCCCAGAATCTAGAGGATATATAGTTAACAGATAATTTGTGTGTATTTTGTACACTGTGCTATTAAATATACGGTGGCAATATCTATTAAATAGGCACAGGGAGGCTTTTATTAAATCCTCCATATTATCAAAGGCAAATACTGCTGGCTGACAAACAGCTACAATTTGATTGTCATCTAGACTATAGGAATACACAGCAGTAATATATACCGAAACCCCATCCTTGGTAGGGGTGATTTCGATAAATAGTTTACTTTTAGGATGGTCAAAATTTTCCTGAGTTTTAGCTATGTCTAAAATATTTGTAATAAGCTCTGGGGCAGCTTTTTTGCCTAGCATTAGTTGTGATAGGGTAATCCCTTGTGATTTCATATCTTCACAGGATAGGATTACTAGCAGTTTATTTCTATCTATCAGTTTAAAAACCATAGGTAGTATCCCCTTTCAGCAGTAAGGATTAATAACAATTAGGAGGTGAGGGTGTGTTTAAGCTAAAACTTGGTAAGGGCATATCACTGGATCAGTGCAAAGAACCAGCACTGTCCAAAGCGTATAAGGATTATATTGATGAAACTAAGGATATTTCCTATATAAATGGCAAAGAGGAAAATTTTAATATAGATAAGCTATCTTCTGATGGTATAATATCTATCTGCAAAGAGGCAGGTATTACCGATGAGATAGATGGAGCACCTTTACATGATAAAATAAAAAAAGCTAAAAACTCAAAAGTCCACCAAATAATAGTAAGTGCAGTGGACGATCAGCCCTATATATCTAATCAGACAAATGTATTATTACAGCGTTCTGATTTGGTAATAGGAGGTATAGAGATACTGTGTAAAGCTTTAAATTTAGATGAAGTCCATATAGCTGTTTACAAAAATATGGGTGATATAGATAGTAGGATACCTAGATCCCTAAATAAAATACCTGTGAAAAAAGTAGACGGTAAATACCCTATACACAGTTCCACAACGGATTTATTTAGCAGTAAAGGTGCACTAATTGTAAGTGCTACATCAGTAGCTCATCTACACCGAGCAGTAACACAGGGGAGAAAACAGACTACAGCATTTATAACAGTGGCAGGAAGTAGTATATACACTCCGATTAATATGGAAGTTCCACTGGGTATGTCAATTGCCAGTATACTACAGCGTTGTAGCTTAAAATATGAGCCAGATCGTATTGTAGTAGGTGGCTCTATGACGGGGCAGAGTATTGCTAATACAGAAACCACAGTAATCAGCCCTACAACTAAAGCAGTTTTAGCATTTAAAGAGCATATAACTGGTTGGGAGAGATCCTGTATAGGATGTGGTAGATGTATTGACAACTGCCCAGAAAATCTCGCCCCAATGTATATATATAAATTTATTGAAAACAGACTATATAAGTCAATCAGAAAACAAGATATTCACAACTGTACCTGTTGTGGGGTGTGTAGCTATGTGTGTCCAGCCAAACTGGATTTATCAAATAGTATATTTAATTTTAGCAGAACACATCGCAGTATCTTAGAGGAACAGAAAATTCGTAAATATAAGAGAAAATAACAGGAGGACTAGCCCTTGGAATTAACCAAACACTCACCGCCCCATGTGCGGATACAAGATAGAGTAAGTACATTTTCCATAGATGTGCTTATAGCCATATTAGCAGTATATGCTATGTCATATTATTACTATGGCATGAGGGTAGTAATGCTGGGATTTTACAGTGTAATTACCTGTATCATACTGGATATGTTTTGTGTAAAACTAGCAGGTAAAAGCATAAACCCAAAAGATATGTCTCCAGTAATAACGGGGCTTATTATAGTATTATTTATGCCAGCCTCCATATCGGTGGTGGCAGTAGTTACTGCAGCTACCTTTGCAATGGTGGTGGCAAAGCATCCATTTGGAGGATTGGGGGAGAATATATTTAACCCAGCAGCTGCAGGGATAGCCTTTACTATTATATGCTGGCCTACAGAAATGTTCTCCTATCCGGCACCACTTACTCAGCTACCTTTAGACTTTGTAGTGGAGTTTAGATCGGTAGTAACAACTATACGCACATTAAAATTAGGTGGTATCCCTGTACTAAACTACAATGAAATGCTCTTTGGTAATTTTGCTGGAGCGTTGGGTGGAACCTGTATATTAGTATTAGTAAGTTGTTTACTATACCTATTAATTAGAAAAACAACCCATATACTAACATCAGGATCATATCTATTATCCTGTGCTTTAATAGCAGTAATTTTCCCAAGAAATGATATGGAAATGATACAGTCTCTAGCTTATGAGCTAATGAGTGGTACACTGCTATTAGGTGCAGTATTCTTACTATCAGATCCAGTAACCTCCCCTAAGTTAAAACTCTCTAGATTTATCTATGGTTTTTCCACTGGGGTGGTGGTGATGATTTTTAGACATCATGGAAGTTTTGATGATGGTGTGGTATTTGCAATACTGTTATCTAACTCCTTTGTATGGATGATTGATCAGTACAGCCTTCAAATAATGAGGAAATGGAGGAGAAGAGAAAAAAATGAAACTGCAAAAACTAAGAAATTATCGAAATAGCTCTAATATTCTAGCTGGGATTTTTTATAAAAATCCACTGATAGTGCTAGGTCTTGGGGTTAGCTTTGCTGTTGGTGCAGCAACTAGCCTACAGCATTCACTGGCAATAACAATTGCCATCTATGCAACCCTTATTCCTACAGCATTAATATCTTCTCTAATGCCTAAATACCTTCCCTCCTATGTGAAAAATATTATGCTAGCCCTAATATCTGCCATAGGTCTACTGCTGGCAAGCTTTCCTATAGGAAGTATATCCCCTACAATATTTGACTCACTGGGTATATATTTTCCTCTACTAGCTCTAAACTCTCTAGTTGTATCTAAATACATTCAACATGGTGTGGTAGGTAATCACTCTATTGCTATTGTAGATGCTATGAAAACAGCTACAGGTTATTCTCTTGCTCTGCTATTAATCGGAGCATTAAGAGAGTATATAGGCAGTGGCACCATTATGGGTGTAGCTACTAATAGTCCTATAATTCTGCCAGCTACATTACTACCCTTTGCAGGCTTTATTATTACTGGATTTTGCGTTGCTTTCTTTAGGGTGCTAGAGCGTCTAATTCGTGCTAAAATTTACCGTGATAGTAGGAAAGAGGAGGTAAAGTAGTATGATGAATTTTTTTGTAACACTTCTTACTGCCATGGCTGTAGAAAATGTAATCTTCGCCAAAGGTCTAGGATCAAGTAAATTTGTTTTTGATATAAACAAACTGAGAACTGCTATAAAATTCGGTGGCATTGTAACTTTAATAACAACAGTAGCTTCACTAATTAGCTATTATATAAATAGTATGACACAGCAGATGGGACTTAGACTATATCACCGTGGAATATTATTTATAATTGCAGTTTGTATAGTCTATGGAATAAGCTGTTTTATCCTAAGAAGAAGAAATCTTCTAGTGTTTAGACGCCATAGATTAATACTGGCACTGGCTTCATTTAACCCCTCAGTACATGGAGCACTACTACTAGCAGCTACCCACAGTCTTTCCCTATGGGATACTATTGCATATTCACTAGGCTCAGGTATAGGCTTTACAGTGGCACTAGTTTTAATCTATAATTGTAAAAGACGAATCGCAATATCAAAAGTTCCTAAAACCTTTAGAGGATTACCTATTTCTTTAATATATATAGGAATATTAAGCCTTGCAATTTACGGGCTGATCGGCTATCAACTACCATCATAAACTTAGGAAGGGCTATAACTATATGAAAAACAATGGGCGAAAGATTAAACGATATAATAATATATACAGTAGAAATACCCCTGGTAAAATTTTTATAAAAACTTTATCAGTATTAGTTTTGATAGCAGTAGCAGGAGGTATAGGTTGGAGTTTATATCCACCTATCTACAATATGATTGTAGGTGATGGAACAGAGGAACCTAAATCTAGCTCATCAGAAAGCTCTCCACAACCTGAACAAGAAAATATAGTGGTAGATCCTGATAATACACTAGAAGAAACCACCCAGCCAGCTGTTACCCAAAGCCCAGTGGAGCATCAGTTTAATCTAGATAGTATAAAATATCTCACAGTAGAAACTGTAACAAATCCTACTGCACTTACAGGTGTTATTGAGGATTTAAAGTCACAGAACATCACTGCTGTAAATATACAGATTAAAGCAAATGGTGGTAATGTATATATCCCCACAGATATTGCCCTAGGACAGCAGGCTATACAGCCAGAAGCAGAGGAGTATCTCAAAGGCATAGAAACACTTAAATCAGCAGGTTTTACCATTGTAGGAACTATAGATGCCTTTGACGATAACCTAGCAGCCAAGCAGATTACCGATGAGGCAATATATTATCAAAATAGTGGTGTGCCCTGGATTGATCGTTCAGTAGCTAATGGAGGTACTCAGTGGTTAAATCCATATAGCCCCAAAGCAGGAGAGTATATAACAGATTTAGCAGTAGAGGCAGTGGAGTTAGGGGTAGATGTAATAGTATATACAAGTTTTCACTTCCCTAAGGGTGAGGCTTTAGAATCAGCTAACTATGGCGCAGTAGCAACTACCACTAAAAGTGAGGCACTAGGTAATTTAGGTAATAGTGCTAAAACAGCAATAGAGGCTGTAGGTGGCAAGATGTATATCCATGTATATGGGGTAGATATACTGTATCCACTGAGCACATGGTATGGTGGGGAGATAACACAGGTAATAGATGAAAATCTATGGCTGGATATGTCATTAATAGGAATAACAAGCTCTATGGATCCTGTAATAACTAGCGAAAGTATCCTTAATCTAGCAGCTACAGTTAATAGAGATAGTTCAGTAGTGGTTATAAATAATGGTAATATAGTAACAGGAGCACTGTACACATCTAGTCAGATAGAGGAAATAGAAACAGTGGCAGGGACGATAGGTTTTAAGGAAATATCTCTTAGAGATATAGGATAAAAGGATAGCCACCCACCCATTGGTTACCCTTGCTAATTAGTCTAAAATATGGTGAATTTGAAAAAAATTATATTTTTCTAAAAAAATTATGAAAAACCTATTGACGAAATAGTGGTAGTATGTTATAATAATTTTCGTTGATAAAACGAAACGGAGAGATGTCCGAGTGGTTTAAGGAGCTGGTCTTGAAAACCAGTGACTCGAGAGAGCCGTGGGTTCGAA
>CAYJEQ010000009.1:0-49159 GCA_964369235.1 uncultured Oscillospiraceae bacterium
TACCATATTAGGCCCGTTGGTCAAGCGGTTAAGACACCGCCCTTTCACGGCGGTATCACGGGTTCGATTCCCGTACGGGTCACCAATAAACCTTAAAAATTAAATACTTACGGCCCGTTGGTCAAGCGGTTAAGACACCGCCCTTTCACGGCGGTATCACGGGTTCGATTCCCGTACGGGTCACCAAGAAATCCAATCAGTTATGCTGGTTGGATTTTTTCTTTTGTGTGAAAACTGCTTCTGTAATTTTTACAGAAAAGCTAATAGGATTGCAAGACTTGATAGTAAATAAAAGAGGCTGTCGTATTAAGGTGAAACTGCATAAAACAAACCATGTATTTGTAGGGGCTGATGCCCACATCAGACCGTAGATGATAAGAAATCTAAGTTTTCGGTTGGATGTAGGCATCCAACCCTACATTATGTTTGGGTAAAATCACCGATATATTTATTAATGCGACATCCCCATTAGGTTTTTTAACAGTCTACCTCTTTACAAGGGCTATATAAGCTGTTTTAAACTATTATACAGCCAGATTAGTTATTTATAATAAAGCCTAGTTCCAGCCTTACCTATCTTTTTTCAATGTCATTATTACTATAACAGTTTGTATCAAAGCCAACAAGGGAAAACCCCTGTGAAAAATAAAAATTAATAGCCTTCTCATTACAGGACTGGGTTTCTAGTATAATAGAACGGCAGTTTAATTCTTTGGCTCTGGTTTTTGCTATATTCATTAGTTTACTGCCAATACCCTGTTTTCTAAGTTTAGGGCATACTAATAATTCAGTTATTCTCAGACGATTGTTCCAGTCCTCTTTACTTAGGGCAATTACTCCTATAAGGGTGTCACCTTCTATTATTCCATAGCCTTCACTGTTCTCATAATAATCAGGGAAGAGCTTGTTTACAAACTTCTTATTTAGGGTGGTTTTAAAAGGTTTTTTTACTATGTTAAAGGCAATAGCATCATTACAGCTACTTTGCTCGAAATCAAAATAGTGGTCTGTAGTATATTCAAAGGTCAGTGGATAGTCCTTCCACTGCTCTTTATTTAAGGTATTTATCATATATTCCAAATTAGCTTCCTCCTATGATAGTTTAGCGAATTACCATAATTATACATTATAATCGCTATTAAAACAATCTATTTATACAGTTAAAATAATAGGTTATATACCAAATACCAAGATAAAATAAAAATGTGTAGGTTACTTATAGCCTACACATTTTGTATTTATCCCCTCTTTAGGGAGAGTATTAATTTTTTCGTTCTTTGTTTCGACTGCGTTTAAACTCATACATTGCATTATCTGCTTGTTCAATAAGTTTATCAGGAGATAATGTATTATCCTTACCTACCTGTATATAACCGTAACTGATAGAGGTTTCATAGCTAAAGTTTAGATTAGCTACCTGTTCATAACAGTTTTCTATACGATCTTTTATATTAGGTTTTTCCACATCACCTACAATTAGAAACTCATCTCCACCAATACGGGAGATAACATCTCCTACAAAGGTTCTACCAATGATCTCAGCTACTGATTTAATATAGTTATCACCTTCCTCATGACCTATGGTGTCATTAACGGTTTTAAGCCCATCTAAATCAATAAAAAGCACATAGCAATAGCTTTTTTCCTCTAGTAGTTCCTTAAGTCTATCCACTACTACACTACGGATGAAAAACCCTGTAAAGTAATCAAAATAAGCTTCTTCTTCTAGTTTTTCTAGGGTTTGACTATCCTCATTAATAGCTTGGGATTTTTTCTCAAAGGTAATAGCAGCTTCCTTTAATTTGGAATAGATAAATACTGCAACCATAATAATAACAAAGGATACTAGGGATAAACCACCACTTCTAATTTGGTACAAACTATTAAAGTTTGGATCTGTGGTGTACTGATATATCGTCCCTGTAGAGAAAAACAGATTGATCCACACAGCCCCTAGAAGCCCACAACAGAGCCTTAGGCTGGCAAGATCGGCAAAAAGGTATTTAACCACCTTGTGGATTAGTATAAAGCTGCTTACTGCTATATAGGGCACTAAAAATGCAAAGGAAATTATAGTGATTTTCATAACATTTTCTGATGAGGAAAGATATTCACTTAACTGTAGCCCTGTATTAATGGTTTTAAGTCCTAAAACCGCAGTTTTGGTACCGAAGAAGTTAACACTAAAACACAGAGTAGCTGCCAGCGTTGAGATGGCTGGTTGCTTACAAATTATATGTACTTCGGTATAGATTAATATCCAGTAGACAATCATAAGTAGCCATTCATAGCCATGGGGGGATATGTAGTAGATAAATAGCATTAGTGAACTATTAACTACAAAGATAATAGCCATTAAAGTTAATTTAGGCAGTGGTGTGCCAAAAATCCTAGTGGCATAGTAGAACACAGCATAGGTGTAGATTAGATAGATAGATAAATCTAGGATACTCATATCTTTTCACCTACTCCCTGATAATATTTTAGCTTGTCTTTGTTCATATACTCATCAACCTTAGCTAAAATATCACTTCTGCCTTGTTTTCTCAGATTTTCTGTAACCTGTAGATAACCGATATTTGCGTGGATAAGGTATTTAGTTTGATTATTTTTTAGGCTAATAAGGTATTTAATCCTATCTACAATTTGATCAAGGTGTTTTTCCTCTACATCAAAAAGTATTACAAGAAACTCATCTCCACCAATTCTAGCAGAAAGATCACCATCACGAAGGGTGGAAGTAAGTACCTGTGAAACCTTAACGATGTACTCATCTCCCGTCTTATGTCCATAGGTATCGTTAACCTGTTTAAGGCTGGCTAAATCAAGGAATAGCATACTAAAGTCCTTGTCATTACTTTCGCAGAGTTTATCAAGTTTAGCATAGATAAATCGGCGATTATATAGTTTTGTAAGGTCGTCAGTATATAGTTTAAACTCGGTTTCTATTTTTTTATTAACCACTATATCGTGAAGTATAATTGCTTCATCGGCTTTTCTTTTAAAAGGATGTAGGGTACAAAGGGAAATATTAAAATAAAATAAACAGTAGTATAAAACTAGTATGAAAATTAAGGTGGATAACTCTGCCACGAAGAATGGTGTGGTTAGTTTGTTATTCATAATAATATATGAATCCATAGCCAAAAAGAAGGTTAGAGATGTAGAGATAAGAGACATAATGGTGGAGTAAATCCTAGCATTAGCTACCTGTACATACCCCTGGGCATTTTTAGGTTTTCTATTATGTCTAATTATAATAAGTAAAACTGTAGAAGTAATTAAAAGAGCCTGATAGAAATAAGCTTGGTTGTGATATACTTCTAACAGTGTGCTAGACTTAGTAAAAGCAGTGATAATTAGAACAAGTAGATTAATAGTACCAAGATTAATAGCAGCATGGGAAATAGCAAAGAAAGATTTTCTAAAAGCTAGATTGGATAGGAATAAGCATTCTAAAAAGCTAACAGCAAATAATGGTATATGAAGTGCATAATAAGGCACATCTATGGTATTTGTGGTATAGACTACTACAGTATTAAATAATGAGAATAAAAAAAGCATTGACTTAGAGGTGTTGCTAAAGCTTAAAGTCTCTGAAATGAAGGATAGGGAAGCGTAGCTATAAACTAGCCAAACAAATAGAGAAAAAAGCACCCAGAACAATGTCAAAAAATCACCTCCTGTGATAAGATGTTGTTATATTAAATTATCCATGTAACTTTAATTGATGAATTGTAACCATGATGTAATCATTTATAGTAATTATAACATAAGATAATAGCAAAAAGCAAATAAAAATCCTATAAAATCAAATTTTCTACATTTTTGTTTCGGTTACATGGTTTTTTTATGATTTAGTAGACATTTATCATAAAATATACATATCAACTTTGAAGAAGTAGAGGGAATTTACAGTTATTGTGTAAATATATGGAAAGTAAAAGCAAAAAAACACCCACAACAAATTAAGCTGTGGGTGTTAAATTTTATGAGGTTACTTTTATACTAAGCTTCTGCTTTTTCTGCTGCTACCATCTCTGCTAGTTCTACTGTGTCTTCCATTTTCATACCAATTAGCATTTGGTTTTTAATAACATCTCTAAGCATTTTTTTAGCAGAGCTATTAACAGCCATAATATCTTCTAGTGTTGCAGCTTCTGTTGCTGTGTCCAGTGTACCTAGAGCAAACTGGATTTTTTCAGCTTCAGCATTTAGGATGTGGGCAAGGCTAAGCTCTTCCATACCGATGGAGGACAGAATAATATTAATAGCATCATCTCTATCGATAGCTACTGTTGAGTTAATATCAGGAATGTTAGGCATTGACATAGTGTGGTTCTCCTTTAATTGTAAAAAAATTTGTGTTTTAAACACTGTTATATACTATGCGCTATAGTTAAAAGCTGTTACAATCTTTCTAAAATTATCCCCTCTAGATTTGTATATAAACGGCTTAGGTGGCGAAGCTCAGCCCTAGGATCTCCTACCAAATTAGCTCTATCCAATACTATTTGGGATATGTAGTTACAGTATCCCTGTAAATCTGATAGCAATGTAGGGTATATCCCATATAAACTCTCCACTACCAAAGCTAACTCCTCTTCCTGTAAAACAAGGCTACTACGCCTGTCTTTTAGTTTTCTTCCCAAAGAAATCATAAGAGGTTTTTTACCCTCCCAGTCAGGGGAAATACGATATTTATAGGTGTACTCCTCTAGGGTGTAACTATACTGCTCAATTTCCTTAGTTAGTTTTTCCTGTTCTGTTTTTAGTAGTAAGGACTTATCAAGTGAACTACTGTAATCCTCATATAGCTTACCATACTGGCTATAAAGCTTTTCCAGTGAAGCGTCACTGTATATATTAGGGATATTCTCCTGTAACCACTGTAAAACCTTATATTCTATATCTAAGGTAGGAAAATCCCTGTGAAAATCCAAAGGATTAGTGTAACTATTAGAAAAACTTGCTAGTTTGATTTTATCTAGGTGATTTGTAATCTCCTCTAGCTGTAAAACAAAGTCGGTTTTAGATTTTAGATTATCGATAATAACCTTTAGAGAACTGAGTATCTCCTTATAGTTATTAACATTGTGGCTATTGTTTTTTATAAGGGTTCTAAGGCTCTCAGCAACAACCTTGCTTTTGCTGTTTTCCTCTAGCTCCCTTACTATCTCTCCTAGCTCTGCCTTAGGCAAAGAGACTTTGTAGTTAATATCTGTAGGTGTATCCTCTGATAAGGTTTCCCTATCTATAGATGGCGATGTATCCTGGGCATTTATAGATCTGTCCTTGCCAAAAATTCTGCCTAAAAAACTCATAAACCTATTACCACTCCTTAAAATTTTATTTCTATTATAAGTATATTCATAATACCTTAGCTGTGACAATAAACTAAAGTAGATAATAAAATAGTATGAGGTTAAAAAGAAATGAAAAGCATTTAACACTAGAAAGGAATGATTATAATTATGGGAATGCCTCAGGTGCCAGAAAGAGAATGTTTACCTGATATAGAACAGGTAGTGGTGATGATTTTAGAGTCAGTGGCATTAGAAGAACTAGCCATGTCGCATATACTAAATGCAGAGGGGGAAAAGCTACAAGCAGTTGTTGCAGAGTTTTCCAGTGATAATCTCTGCTGTAAATGTTTAAAGGAAGCCTTTAAACAAACCACCACTACGGTAAACAGCCTTATTATGAAGGAGTGGATTATGATTAATAAGATTAACTCCACTTTGGATATTTTTGATAAGATTGATGACCGTAGCAAAGAGTGTTAGGGTTTAATAATCACTAAATAAGCTAATGTAAGGTGAAATCACACTGTTAAGAAAGGAATATACTTTTTATGGCAACATTAATTACAAGGGTGGATAGAACTACAGGAAATTACCAAGATGTGTTTATCTACTGGATAGATGCTAGCTTTAACGGGCTAGATCAGCAGATAGCGGAGGCACAGATAAAGGTTTTTGTTCCTGAGTATTTTACTACTATCATTGGAGATGTTTCAAAACCTGTTAAAGAGGTCAGAGAGGAGATTGTAACAGGTGGTAAAGAGATTATATATGATTTTGGCACTATAGAGGATTTAGGAATTGCAGTAAGGCTAGGCTTTGGCATTGTCTTTAACACCACAGCAGAAAACCTTACCTCCTACTCCTGTAATGCTGTTATGGTAATAAATGGTGTGGAGGTTATGTCCTCTTTAGGGGAAACTATTACCCTAGAGGCAGTGGGACAGTTTGAGATTACAAGGGAGATAGTGCTACCTTTAATTAGTCCCTCCAGTGGCAGTGGGGTGTTTTATAAGGTGGTACTTGAGAACTTTGGGGATTTAGGTGCTACTGCTAAGGATATAGAGATTATCTGCAAAGGAAGTAATTTACTAATATTAGATGAGGATTACCCAGTAATAGGTAAAGATACCTCGGATGAATTTGCTGATAATACTGCTGATGGTATAGAGGGTAGATTTGTACAGGGGGATTTGGTATTTACCATTGATAGATTTAGTGGACAGCGATATGAGTTTATCTATAGAGGAGTACTGGACAGTGATTTAGATGTAGGTAGTGAAGTAGTTACCACTGCTAACTGGTGGATAGAAGATATACCACAACCTGAGGAAACACAGGAGATTACCCTATCAAAGCCAATATATCAAGGTCAGTTATCCATATATGCCCCAGATTATAGCCAATCTGAGGAGTATATCTGCTACCGTTTAAATGTGATAAACAGTGGTAATCAGATACTGGAAGATGTGATTTTTGAGAATGTTTTACCTAGCCAGATAGAGTTTTATCAGTTTACCACTGGGGTATTTAATATTACAGCTATTAACCAAAGCCTAGACGCTCAGTATTATATAGACTACAAAACCATAGCTGGCATAACAGGTAGACTAGGGCCTTATAATACCGATGTAAACTCACTGGTTAATCTAGAGGATATTATCCCAGTAGGAGATGGACTGGATAGCCTAGTATGGGCACTGGACACTATGGGAATAGGTGTACAAAGCAGTGTTTCCCCACAGTTTTTAGGTAGGGTGTCCAGTACAGTAGCCATGGGTACTACTATATTAAATCATATTAATCTGAGCTACAATGGAGAGATGGAAAGAGATGTGGTGGTAGATAATGCCGCTACAATAATAGGACAGTTCTCCACCCTTAGACCTGGCATATCTTCTTCTGTGGGAACTGCTCCTATTAGACCTAATGAGGTAATTAGATATACACTATCGGCAAACTGTAGTAGCTCCCCACTAAAAAGCCCAATATTTGCTATGATACTACCACCACAGCTAGAATATATAGGTAACGAAAGCTACCGATACAAAGATATATTTACCAATATAAATCCACCACAGCCGAAGGTAGAATTAACAGAGGATTTTGATGGATTAGGCAGTACCCTAGTGAAATTCCAGTTTACTGGTGAGGATAGCTATGATTTTAGACAGCTTGCCACCCTTAGAATATCCTTTGACACTCAGGTGAGGGTAGGAGCTAAGGGTGAGATATCCTCTAGTTTACTGCTAAATACTAAAGGTAGCAGTGGAGTGGTAGCTACAACAGTAGATGTATATGTAGATAGGCAGAATATAGCAGAAGATGAAAGTGTATCACCTATCTATGGGGAAAGTAAGGCTATAGTAAATCAGATATTATTTTTTGTAAGCACCTCCTCTAACAAAAAGCTTAAGGGAATGTTGGATCAGGACTTTGTAAAGGAGCCGGCAGTAGGTAGCACCATAGAGGGTGGCACAGTGGAATACCATATATCCATAACCAATACAGGCAATGCAGATTTGTATAATCTAGAGCTGGTGGACATTCTGCCATATATAGGGGATAGTGGGGTAATAGAAATAAATAAATCCCGAGGCAGTGAATTTTCCGTATATGGATTAGGGGAAGTTATTGCAGTAAACACCACCACAGGGAAAGAGGTGGACTGTAAGATATATTATTCTACTAGCAGTGACCCTGTAAGATTTGGGGGGCAGTTTAATATTATCGGCAGTGAGGACAACTGGAGTGAAAGTCTACCAGAAGATATTACCACTGTAAAATCCTTTAAGGTACTATGTAGTGACAGTATACTGCTACCTGGTGAGAGTATAGTGGTGGCAATAATGGTGGTAGCACCAGTAGGGGTGGACATTGGAAAGATAGCATGGAATAGTTTTGGCACTCAGGCAAGCTACTATGACACTAAAGGGGAAAGCCAGTATATGCTGGCAATAGAGCCAGCAAAGGTAGGGGTATCCATTGTGGAAAGTGACCCAGATAGTGTTACTATTGGTGGTTTTGCATGGTTGGATACTGGGGGAGATGGTTACTACAGCCCACAGGAGGAGTATCTTAATGATGTAATGGTAGTTCTCTATAATGAGGAAAACCAGATGGTAAGGTATAGCTCCACCAGTACCGATACACAGGGGAATAAAGGCAGATATATCTTTAAAAACCTACCTGAGGGCAGTTATTATGTAAGATTTATTATAGATGAAAGTAAACTAAAGTTTACCAAGGAACAGCAGGAAGGCAGTAGAGCTAATAGCAATGGTTACACCTCTAGGATAGACCTTACAGCTGGACAGGAAAATCTACAGATGAATGTAGGCATAAGGGCAAAAGGTGAGATTAGCCTACAGGAGATACTGCTTGTTAATAAACAGGCAAGAGGAATGGTTCGTGATGTAGTGAAAAATCAAATGCTACTGGTAATGAAACAGGAGGATATAGTGGATTTGATTGAGAAAGGACTGTAGGTTATGTAGATTGGGATACAGCCCCACAATTAATAGTGGGTAAATAAAAAAGCTAGGGTATACCAATGAGGTATCTCCTAGCTTTAGTTTTATTGTGGGTATTTATCGAATATTAGGGCACACAATAACTCATATAAAACCTTTATTATAGAGGGGTTATCTTCTGTGGATAAATTCTATTTTGTCCCCAGTGGCACCGGTAATAAAGAAGTAATCAGCGCCATTTTGGAATAGGAAATCGGCTTTCCCTATTGGGGTAGTAGTAAGACCTAAACTGCTAAAGTGATTATAATCTGTCTCTATATCATGGCTTACATAGGCTATATGCTCTATAAGGGTTTTATCTAGGGTACTGTCCTCAAATAGTTCATAGGTGTTGCTTCCATCGGTTATAAAGACAAATTCTTTCTTGCCCATGTATTTTTCTACTATTTTAAAGCCCAGTGTGTTAGTGTAAAAGTCCACTGCTTTTTGTAGGTTTGGCACTGTTAGATTAATATGGTCTACAGGTCTATTGAAATACATTGTATTATCCTCCATTAAATATTTATTTAGTAAGTTTAATCATAATACAAAAACTCTGTTTTATCCAGTGGTAAAGCAAAATATAATTGCATAGCAAAAAATATAATTGTATAGGTTGTAGGGGAGTGTAATTAATGGCTACTAGGGGATAGGATTTTTTCTAGTTCAGCTTTACTACTTGGGATAATTCGGTAGTAAAGAGTAGGTCTACCTACACTGCCATATATTACCTTTTCCTCAATATAGGACTGCTGGAATAGGTAGTCAAAATATTTCTTTACAGTAACACGGGATATATTACTTGTGGTAGCAATTTCATTAATAGTAAAATCTTCACTATGTTTTAGTATTATGCCACAGATATTTATAAGGGTTTTTTTATCCAAGCCTTTAGGTAGACTGTTTTCGCTAATGTTTTTCTTATTTGTAAATATCATATTGTCAAGGTCACGCTGGTCAAAAATATCTTTTTGTAGATATAATACCCGAGATTTTGCAAGATTAAGGCTTTTTTCAAACCTTGTAAAGCTAAAAGGTTTTACCAAATAATCACAGACTCCATAGGACATAGCTGTAAAGATATGATCCTTATCCTTAGCTGCGCTTACTATAATCACCTCTACAGGAATATTATTACTGCGAATGTACTTTAGGAGATTAATACCACTATCACCACCTAGAAATATATCCAATAATACAATATGGGCAGTGTGATTACATAGAAAATTCTTTGCTTCCTCTACAGAGTTTACCACACCAGCTAATACCACGCCCTGTGTCTTTTTTAAATATGATGAGTTAATCTGTGCAACCATTGGATCATCTTCCACTATTAATACCTTAATCTCCATATGCTATACGCTCCTTTAACTGAATATGCACTGTAAATGTAGTACCTAGTTCGCTAGAGTAGTTGTTAATCATTCCGTTATTTCTATTTATGCAGTTTATAACGGTATATAGACCTGTTCCGTGACCATTGCCTTTAGTAGTAACATCTTTTTGGTATATTCTATCAACTATATCACCATCAATTCCTGTACCATTGTCCTTTATAGTAAGGGAAAGCACCTGTGTTTCACAGTCAAAATCCAATTTAAGCACCACTGTAGGGTTTAGAGAATCACTGCTAAAAGATTCAAAGGCGTTTTCTATAAGATTACCTAGTATAGTGATTATATCATAAAGTTGTTCGGAGCTTTCAATCTCGGGAATTTGCGAAGTGCTAGCTACAGTAAACTTTACACCCAGTTCCTTAGACCTAGAATATTTACTATGTAAGAAGGCTGTAAGGATGTAATCGTTAATCATAAAATCTAGCTCTAGGGATTCACTATTTTTATTTATCACTATATTTTCTACATAGCTTTTCAGTGAATCATATTTCTCCAGATCAATTAGCCCTGATATTGTATGTATAGTGTTTCTAAATTCATGTACCTGTGCTCTAACAGCATTCATATAGTTTTTTACCCCTGTTAACTCCTCAGCAAATACAAATAGGGCAGACTTAGGCTTAATGGTAAATACGGTGGCTATTCTTTTGTTATTGCTGACAATCTCATTTTGGTCAATATAGTATTCCACATTATTATACTTTACTGTGGAATTTTCCCCTATGTTTTTATGACTGGAAAAAGTAGTGTATATATTCTGGCTGTCACTGGTGTTTTCCTGATAGCTTAGCATATTTCTAGCAGCTTTATTAATCTGGGTAAGATTGCTGTTAGCATCAAAGAATAGTACCCCCTCATTAATAGAGTTAAGGGCTATGTCTATCTCCTGAGTAATGCGTATTATATCCTCAGGCTCGTGGTTAAGTAGTAGTTTTCTTATTCGTTTAGCAGCGTTATTTGATCCAAAAGATGATATAAACACTACAAAAATGCCACTAAATAACACGATGGATAAACAGCTAAGGAAGGTAGAGTAGAATATGTCGTTTTCAGTACCTACTACCACATAGCCTATAAGCTGATTATTATCCATAATAGGGTGGATAGATTTTAAAGCATCTCCTTGAGAGCCTGTATAGTCAAAGCTGTAATAAGCCTCGGAAGGTGTTTGTGGTAGGGTTAGTGTGGTGTCTGCTGGGGTGCCTATTAAACTGTCTATGGGGTGTATCTGCCTAATATTATCTTTATTAGCGATAACAATGTAATAACTACCAGATTTAGATGTACTATCAATGATATCTTTTGCTGCTGTGTAGTTATTGCCATACTTTAAATAGTCAATAATGGTTTGGTTATGACTTATATTCTCAGCAATTGTTAGGTTGATGCTACCAGCACTCTCAAACTGGAGATAGAATATATACCCAGAAAATATTAGACTAAGAATTGTTACAACTAAAAGCACTATAATGGTAATGGATTTTGTGATTTCATTATGTAAGCGGTATTTCATAATAGTATTCACTCCTTATTTGATGTTTTGTGTGATTATGTCACAGGGAGTCAGTGGCAAAATTTCGGCTAGAATCCTTACCTAAAATACACAAAACTCATCTTTGAAAGGCTGTTTTAAACTAAAGCCTTCCCATTAATATTTTAAAATTCATAGGTTAATCTGTTAGCTAATTATAACATATTTTGTAGTAATTGTTTACTTTAATAACTTAAATAATTAATAAAATACTTTAAAAAAGTTTTAATTAGTTGCATATTATATAAAAAATTTTATGAAATGCTATAATACATTCATATTTAACAGGAGGTATAGCTAATGAGAATTTCCCAAATATCACGATGTGGTTCCCTAGAATCCAATGATATATTCATTATTCTAGAGCCTATGGAAGGTGAGGATATTACAATTAATCTGACAAGCACTGTAAAATATCAGTATGGTAATCAGATTGAAAATCTTATCCGAAGCACCTTGGAAAAATACCAAATACAAGGGGTATTAGTAGAAGCTAATGACCATGGGGCACTAGACTGCACCATTGAAGCAAGGGTTGAGATAGCTTTAGAAAGGGCAGGTGTAGTTATAGATGATTAATAAAGATGTAATAATTCGCAATATGTTAGTAATGCCAGCTAATAATCCATCAATGCTATTAAAATCCACCTGTTTCAAGGCTGATTCATATATATTTGATTTAGAAGATGGGGTTAGCTTTTCTGAGAAGGATGCAGCTAGACGACTACTTGTAAAACATCTTAAAACTATGGATTTTACAGGTGAAACAATCATAGTTAGAGTAAATAACGATAATCCTCAGATGCTAGAAGCTGATCTTAAAGCAGTGGCAAATACTGGCATATGGGCAGTGGTAATCCCAAAATGTGAGAACAAAGAGATTATTACACTAGTAGAGTCCATACTAGATAAATATACCACAGGTGATAGACAGCTAGGTATTATACCAGTTATCGAAACAGGAAAAGGAGCTTTAAATACACAGGAGATAATCGGTGCTAGCGACAGAATAGTGGCAGCACAGTTTGGTGCAGGGGATTATGCCAGTGATATAGGTGCTACAGCAAGTAAAACAGGTATGGAGTTTTTATTTGCAAGATCGGTAATAATTAATGCCTGTGCTCAGTACGGGGTAATGGCAATAGATGCTCCATGTCTATCTTTAGAAAATCCACAGGAGTTAAGGGAAGACTGTGAAAATTCTAAAAACATGGGATTTGTAGGAAAAATAGCAATTAATCCTAGACAGATAGAGGTAATTAATGAAGTATTTACCCCTAGCGAAAAGGAAATAAATTGGTCTAGAAAGATTATTGAAGCACTGTCTAATTCAGATAGTGGGGTAATTAGTGTAGACGGTAAAATGATAGATATTGCTATAACTAAAAAAGCAGAAAAAGTACTAAGCTTTGCAAGAAAGGTGGGTATTATCTAATATGGTAAAAAATGCATTAGGAAGAGAAGTTCCTGAATATGTTTCTGGATATGGTAATGTGACACCTTATAAAGGAGTTTTCAAACATCTGCCTACAGATTTAAAAAAATATAGCCCACCTGTAAAAGCAGCAGTAGCTAGAGGTGAGGACAAGTTACTAGACAGCCTAAAAGATGTATTTGTAAAACTAGGGATAAAAGATGGCATGACACTGAGTTTTCATCATCACTTTAGAGAGGGTGATAAGGTTCTAAATGCTGTAATAGATACAGCAGCAGAGCTAGGGCTGAAAAATCTTAAGGTGGCAACCTCTGGGATTATGAATTGCCACCATCCACTGGTTAAGCATTTTAAAAGTGGTGTAGTAACCCACCTAGACACCAATGGATTAATGGGTGCTATGGCAGACTATGTAGCTAGTGGAAAGATGGAAAACCCTGTGGTGCTTCGTTCTCACGGAGGGAGAGCAAGAGCTATTGAAACAGGACAGCTGCATATAGATGTTGCCTTTATCGGTGCTTCCTGTGCAGATAGAATGGGTAATCTAAATGGATGTGACGGAGAATCAGCCTTTGGTTCTTTGGGATATGCCATTGTAGATGGAATGTATGCAGATAATGTGGTAGGGGTAACCGATACAATAAGTGATTATCCACTAAGCCATATTAGCGTGCCACAAACTAGGGTGGATTATATAGTTAAATTAGAGGAAGTTGGGGATGTAAAAGGAATATCAACAGGAAGCCTAGCCCTAACTAAAGACCCTATACAGCTAGGTATTGCAAAGGAAGCTACAAAAATAGTAGATGCCCTAGGTTTAGTAAAAGATGGGTATTCCTTTCAAACAGGATCCGGTGGCCCTTCACTGGCTTTTGCTGGATATATGAGTGATATGCTAAAGTTCAGAGATATTACAGGTGGCTTTGTAGTAGGTGGTATTACAGCCTATATGGTACAGATGTTAGAAGATGGGGTAATCCGTCAGGCATATGATACCCAGAGCTTTGATTTAAGAGCAGCAAAATCCGTATTAAATAATCCTAAACATGTAGAAATGGGTGCAGATTACTATGCCTCACCTATGAATAGTGGTTGTATAGTAAATTACCTAGATACCTGTTTAATCGGTGGATTTGAGCTGGATACAGACTTTAATCTTAACTGTTTAACAGGGATGGATGGAGTAACTAGAACAGGTATAGGTGGTAATCCAGATACAGCAGCAGGCTCAGCCCTTACTATAGTAACAGCAAATCTTATTCGTAGCAGAGTACCAACCATAGTGGATAGAGTCCATACCCTATGCACTCCAGGGGATAGTATAGATATTATTGTAACTGACAGAGGAACAGCAGTTAATCCTAAAAGACAGGATATAATTGAGAAACTAACTAAGGCTGGTATAAAGCTGCATACTATAGAGGAGCTTAAGGAAATTGCAGAAAGACTAGTTGGTAAACCTGAGCCTATACAGGTTACCGATAAGGTTGTAGCAATAATTGAGTATCGTGATGGAACAGTAATTGACACAATAAAACAGGTAGTAAAGTAATAGTTCACTAAAAATCTAGCTATATTAAAGTTAATCTAATAAAATAGAAAAATGGAGAATTACTATGACACAGACAACAAAAGCACCTATTAAAATTTTTGGCATGGATTGGAAGATATTCATGGCCTGTTCGGTAATATTATTTATCGGTTATGCCATGGGACTGGTATCTAACAATCTAATCAACACCCTTGTTTTATCCATTATAGCAGCAGAGCTACTATTCTTTGTAGGGGACGCAATCCCTGGCGTAAACACATATCTAGGTGGTGGTGCCATATTCTGTATTATGGGCCCAGCAATACTGGTTTTTACTGGTGTAATTAGCCCAGAAGTAGTAGATGGACTAAAAGCATTTACCCTACAGTGGGGTTTCCTTGATTTATGTATTATCGCAGTAATCGTAGGTTCTATACTAGGTATGAACGGCAAAACCCTTGTTTCTGTAGGGGTTAAGTACTTTGTAGCTATCTTTGGATGTGTATTAGTGTCCTTCCTAGGTACAGGACTACTGGGCATGATATTAGGTTATGGATTTACCGAAGGTATCCTATACATTGCTGCTCCAATAGTTGGTGGTGGTGTAGGTGCTGGTGCTATTCCACTAGCTGATATATATGCTAATGCTTACGGGCTACCTTCTGAGGAAATACTAGCAACTATTCTACCGGCAACAGTAGTAGGTAACCCTATTGCTATTATTCTATCTTGTTTAGCTGTACCAATCGGCACAAAATTCCCTAAACTATCCGGTGATGGTGTACTAATTGAAGATCTAAAGGTTGAGCCAGACGAAGCGGAGAAAAACTTTAAGGTAGAAGCTCTAACCTATGGTGTAGGTTTCCTTGTAGCAGGTTCTATCTTCCTACTAGGTAATATTATTGGTGAGTTTGTAACATTCCTACATCCATATGCTCTTACCATACTATTAGTAATTATATTTAAACTAGGTAAAATCCTACCTAGAGATATTGAAATCGCTGCTAGTCACTGGGCAAACCTAAGCTCTAAGGTACTTATGAAGCCTCTTATGTTCCTAGTAGGTGTAGCGCTAATTGACTTCCAGGCAGTTATTGATACCCTAAGCGATCCAATATACTTTATACTAATTATTGCTTGTGTAATATTTGCAGCAATTGGTGCTGGTATATTTGGTATGCTTGTTAAGTTTAAGTTTATTGAATCTGCAATCACAGCAGGTCTATGTATGGCTAATGCAGGTGGTACAGGAGATGTATGTGTACTAACAGCAGCAAAAAGACTAAATCTTATGCCTTTTGCAGCTATTTCCTCCCGTATCGGTGGTGCTATTATACTATTCCTAATGAGTATTCTAGCAGAGATTATCCCACTGTAATCTAGCTGTATAATTATATAACAAAGAAAACTCCTAGCCCATCAAATGAGCTAGGAGTTTTTGATTGTTATAAAGATTTACTACTAATCTTCACCCTCATAAATAGCCTTTAAACTACGATAGAAGTTTTCTAAGCTTCTATCTCCATTATTATCAGGGAATAGACAGTGGGGGATTTGGTTTGCTTTTTTGTGTTTGGCAATACAGCCTTTGCAGTTGCCGTAGAATAGACATTCCTTTTTATGACATGGGCAGAAATCTTTGTTTTCCATAGTTAATACCATCCTTTTATTATTTTATATAGTTTTAAACTGATTTGACTTATTATAAAGTGTTCTATAGCCAAAATTTAGGGATATAAACACCGATAGAGAAACCACTGTAGCCAGTGAGATATTAATAGCTATCTGATATAAAATAGCTGTAGTTGGGGACTCTCCAGAAAGTATCTGTCCTGTCATCATACCAGGCAGTGAAACAATGCCCATTCCAAGCATGGAGTTTATAGTAGGTAGCATAGCTGTTTCTAGGGCGCTGTTTACAATAGGTTTTAGAATTTCTTTAGGATGTGCCCCTTGATTAAGAAGTACCTCTATTTGTAATTTAGAATCCTTTACCTTAGCCATAAAGGTTTTTACCCCTAGGGTTACCCCTGTCATTGCGTTACCGATAATCATACCACTAATTGGTATTGCATACTGGGGATTAAATAAACTCTCTCCCACCACAACAATAATAAAAAATACTATTACCCCCAGTGCTGATAAACTAATAGAGCCAGCAATAATTCCTCTAAACTCTTTGGGCAAACCTTTGTTTACTCCTAGTATCCTATGTACTGCAAAGACACACATTACAGTAAGATATATTATGACAAATATTGGGGAGGGATTTTCTATTATATACATTAATAGGTAACCAGCTATAGTAAGTTGTAGGGTCATCCTTACACTTGCGATGACTAGTAGTTTTGTTTGGGAGATTTTGCTTATCTTCATAATTAGCCCTACAATTAATAGTAGTAGGTAGATTAGTCCAAAATTAAATAAGCTAATTTCTACTGCTGTATCCATGACTATATGCCTCCTTTTTTAAGTTTAATGATATTTTCAGCAAATCTTCCTGTTAGATTAGCATCATGGCTAATTACAATTAAGGTTTTGCCCTGTTTTTTACTATAAGAAATCACATTCTCAAAGAATTTTACTGCAAGGCTGTGATCTAGGGCAGAGGTAGGCTCATCTAGCATAATTACCTCTGCTTCCATAGAAAGACATATGGCAATATATACCCTTTGTTTTTCGCCACCAGAAAGATTTTGACACTGGCTATCTAGGCTTAAATCTCCACAGGTTAAATCTAAGAAATACCTCATCCTTTCCTCATTTATTTGGCTACACTGACAGTAATCGTAGAATAGTCTAAAATTTTCTCGGATAGTTTCAGGGAAAAGAAAGCTGGTTTGGGAGATTAGTTTTATCTCTTTTCTAAGGGCTATGGTATCCATAGAGTTTATAGGGCTGTTATTATAAAATATCTCCCCTGTGGAGCTATCTTCTGTACGGTTAATAAGTTTTAGCAATGTGCTTTTTCCACATCCGCTATCTCCCACAATAAAGGTTACTCTGCCCTTTTCAATAGAGATATCTTCATAAAAAATTGAGTTTTTAAAAGATAAGTTTTTTGTTGTAATCATAACTATGATCATCCTTTCATCATAAAGCCCTAAAGTAAATTCAAATACTTACGCTTATTTAAAATTATAAGAGTTTTCCCTTGAATTATTTGAGTTTATGGTATATAATATTTATATCGAATATAGATAACGAATATCAATATCGGTTTCCGATATAAACATAATAACACAAGGAGAAATAAAATGCAAGAGCCAATTTTAAGAAAATTGTTTTTAGGTTTTATACAGGTGCATATACTTCACCATGCTCAGAAAGAGCCAGTCTTTGGTACATTTATGATAGAGGAGCTAAAGTCCCATGGTTACGACATTAGCCCAGGTACTTTATATCCTATATTCCACAGCTTAGAAAAAGCAGAGCTTCTCACTGTAGAAAGTAAAACTGTAGAAGGTAAGGTGAGAAAATACTACTCAATCACCCCAAAAGGTGAGGAGGTATTAACCCAGGCTAAGGCAAAAGCTAGGGAACTGGTAGGGGAATTATAGAGCACAATAAAAAGTCTCCAGCAGATAATCTGCTATAGATTTTTAACTTTATGAGTATTTATCAAATGGCTAGTTTTATAAAATTTATATAAAATAATATTTGTCAGAATAATTTCCATTTTATCTGAATGTTTTGTACACTGAAATGGTAGACTTGACTATGGTCAAGGGAAAATTTTGTAAACAACTAGCATAATTACCAAAGAATAATAGGATATTTACACAAGACCAACAAGTGTTTATAAAATACCATATCAATATTAAATCTTTATTTACATCACTTTAACAAATGATTGCATAGTATAGTATATAATAGGTATATATCTAGGGATACCCCCTAATATCCTTAGAAAATCATAGTTTGCACTTGGAGTACCTTGATTAGGGGTGCTCCTTTTGGGTTTTATAGGTATAATTAACAATACTGTTTTTGTATATATTACATATTGATTTTTTTATTAATGTATGATACAATGTAGTTAATTAACAGTAGTTGATTTTGATAATTTCAATTTATTTTGGAATATAGATTATATAGAAGGGATGTGATTCCAATGGCTTTAGACCACCCTAGTGAGATAGTGGATAACCTTAAAAAAGCTAATTATTATGCCACAGTTAAACTGCTTACAAAGATAAATAGAATTAAGCGCCGTGGCAAGAAAATATCTACCAGTGCATTGGGCTCATTGTCCAAAATTTGGGATGCACAGAAGAACACCCTTATAGGAAAGATAAAACCATTATTATTTAAATATAAACTAAGCCTTACCTTATTTAAGAGACAGTTATCTTTAACAGGTCAAAAGCCAATACACCGATCTGCAGTAGATGCTGTAAATTTTATCTGGAATAAGAAAGGTACTATATTTAACTATACAGCACCTGTAATGGCGTTGTGCATGCTATTTTTAAGCATCCACTATTACACTAATATAACCTGGGCGTTAGAGATAGAATATGCAGGCGATGTAATCGGATATGTAGAAACCGAAACCGATTACTACGAAGCAAAAAGGTTGGTGACCGAGCGTATAATTAACGAAGAGTACAAAGAGCCCGAGTCAGCTAATGTCAAATTTACCTTAGTTCCTATAGAGGAAGAAACAATATCAGACTCCTTCTATCTATCGGATCAGATAATACTAGCCTCAGATAATGAAATAGCAACGGCTAGTGGACTTTATGTTGACGGCAAGTTCCTAGGAGCAGTAACAGACCATGAAGACCTACTGCTTACAATGGAATCAATGTTAGATCCATACCAGGAACAGTACCCAGATGCAAAGATAGGATTTGTAAATAACATACAGCTAAAAGAGGGGCTTTACCCTTTATCTAGTATTGTAGATTATTCCGAAGTAGCTGAAGTAATTACATCCGAAGCGATGGGGGAAAGCACATACACAGTTGAGTCCGGAGACTCCCCATGGGCAATAGCTAGCAAAACAAATACCTCAGTAAATCAGCTAATAAGCCTAAATCCCATCATCGAAACTAGACTAATTCCGGGAGATGAGTTAGTAATAGAAGCTGCCACTCCATATTTGGATATAAAGGTAACAACCACAGAAGAATATACCGAATCCATACCATATGAAGTGGAAAACATAAATGATAGTTCCATGATAAAAGGACAAACTGCTATCGCTACAGCCGGAGTCAAGGGCGAAAAAGAGATAGTAGCAGAGGTAACATATCTAAATGGCTACCCAATAGAGACCACAGTATTATCCACACAGGTATTAAGTGAGCCAGTGAATCAAGTTGTTAAGGTGGGGACAAATACTCTGAGCAATGCACCGACTAGCATATCTAGCAATACCAATTCGGTGTTTATATGGCCTACATCAGGTTATATATCAGCAGGGTGGTACTCATATCCAGGACATTCAGCTATTGATATAGCCGCTCCTACAGGAACGCCAATCTATGCAGCTGCATCTGGTACTGTATCCATGGTTAAGAACTCTTATACAGGATACGGCAGACACCTAATGATAAACCACGGATCTGGGGTAGAAACACTATATGCACATAATACAAGTATAGTGGTATCCCAAGGTCAATATGTACATCAAGGTCAGTTAATAGCCTATATGGGAAGTACAGGTAACTCCACAGGGTCACACTGTCACTTTGAAGTACGAATTAATGGGTCATTTAAAAACCCAATGAACTACCTTCCTTAAAAATGCAATATATAAACTCCCGTCCATAGAGGTTGTATATGTGTATTGATAAATTTATCAATAAGCTGTGAGCAGTGATGTTCACAGTTTTTTTGTGTGTTTCGTCGCCTATAGCTTGGGTGGGACCTTTTGGGTTTAAAGGATAATTATATGTGGCTCTATATTAATTGTTGGGGTAAAATTCTGTTGGGGTACTGTCCCTCGCCGATGGCGAGGGACAGTACCCCAATATTTGCTATAGAACCTTATATGTTAGAATACTAAAAAAAGGTTTGTTTAGGAAATCTTTTGGGGGATACAGCCTAATAATTAAGGGATAAAGAGAACAAATGTAATAAGTAACTAGGGAAAATCAAATTATTCAACAGAGGAAATCTTACCTATAAATGCATAATGTGAACTTTTTTAGCCAAACTGTAAAATTATTGTATAAAAGGGGAAATTATAGGGTTTAATAGGCTTTTATAATTTACTTTTATAGAATAATTTGGTATAATATAATAGTATTCTTATGGCTTTATTCAAGCTGTAATGTAGTGGTAAGTAGAAAAGGACGAAGGAGTGTTCCCAGTGAAAAATGATAATCAATTAATTCTGATTAAAGGCATGAGTCAGCAAATTGAAAAAGAGATAGACACTGCACCTGTGTTAAAATCCATATTAGATGCAACACCATTTGCTATGAATGTATGGAATAAAGACATGGTAAATATTATGTGTAATAAACATGTTTTAGATATTTTTAATATGGAGGATCCTGTGGAATATCTGGAGAATTTCTATAAATTTTCCCCAGAATACCAGCCCAATGGTATCTCCTCCTATGAAATGTCTAAGATTAACTTTGCCAAGGCTATAGATCAGGGGGAATATGTATTTCACTGGATGCATAGAACTCTAGATGGTGAAGATATTCCTAGTGAGATTACATTAATAAGACTAAACTTACCAGAAGATATGATCTATCTAGTAGGTTTTGTTCGTGATATGCGTCCTGACTTTTCCAATACCAATTTAAATAATTATAACTACTACTTTACCGATAAAATACCTACCGATGTAATGCTAAATGAGATGTCCATGTTATCTGATGAATGGTTTTTCTCCTCCGATGTTAGAACAGGGAATATTAGCTACTACGGTAAAATATGGCAGAATTTCTTTAAGGACACTACCTTAATTACCCCAGAAAAAATATTTGACAGTGGATTTATCCACAAAGATGATATAGATGAATTTAAGAAACTAATGAATAATCTAAAGTTAGGTATCGAGGAAAGCTATGAGATTAGAGTTCTTACTGAAAATAATTCATATCATTATTATGAGATAAACTGTAAAATAATAAGGGATAAAGTAGGCACTCCTATATTTATGATAGGTAAAGGTAGCGATATACAAAACCAGAAGATTTTTGAGGAGCGTTCACAGAAAGACCTTCTTACAGATTGCTACAATAAAGTTAGTGCAGAGAATATTATTGATGATAAATTAAAGGAATTTAACAAAGGCAATCATGTGCTTTTTATTGTGGATATAGATAATTTTAAAGGGATTAATGACAATCTAGGTCACTACTTTGGAGATGAAGTCCTAAGAGATATCTCCAAAGGTCTTAAAGAAGCTTTTCGAGATGAGGATATTATCGCCCGTATAGGTGGGGATGAATTTGTTGTGTTTATGGAGAATATCCATAGCCCTAGCATTATTAAGGAAAAAGCAGAAAAGATACTAGATGTATATAAGAAAACCTACCCAGGGGAATACAATAACTATTCTATTTCAGGCAGTATTGGTGTAGCTAGGTATCCACAGGACGGAGATACCTATGTAGAGCTGTATCAAAACTCCGACAAAGCTCTAAACCAAGCCAAACTAGAAGGCAAGAATAGATATGTAATATACAGCGATGCCCTAGATATTGGCACCACAAGAAATATTACTAAAATTGAGAATGCCAATAGAATGGCAGGGGCATACTTTGATTATGATCTTATCTCTGCTGTATTTAATATTCTATATGAGCATAATGGCGATAATCGTGCCATTAACCTAGCCCTGTCCTACATATGCCAAAAATATAATGCAGACCGTAGCTATATTTTTGAAAGTATTGATGAAGGTGTAAGTTATAGCAATACCTTTGAATACTGTAAGGAAGGGATAAACTCCGAGATAAATAATCTACAGAATATAAGCGGAGAGTTATTTGCTGATTTTGTTACTAAGGCAAAAAATGATATTATCTACTCTAATAATTTAAGGGAAACCCTTGAAATTGACGAGGCTTTTGATATAATGGCAAATCAGGGGATACTGTCATTTATCCATGCGCAGATTAAGCGTGATGGCATTATGACCTTCTTTTTAGGACTGGATGACTGTACCAAAACAAGGGTGTGGAGCGAGCGAGAGATTAATAGTGTACAGTATATAAGTAAGCTAATCTCAATTATTCTACAGGGTAATCATCTGAGAAACGCAGTTAAGGAGCTATCTGATAGAAATCGTGACTCAGCATATATTTTAAATAATACCGACAGCTTTATATATGTATCCGATGTGGATACATATGAAATATTATATCTAAATAATAGTATTCTACAAGCTGTAGGTAATCCCAGCCCAGAGGTGTGGCGCGGTAAGAAGTGTTATGAGTTATTACAAGGGAAGGAAGAGCCTTGTGATTTCTGTACTAATCATCTACTAGAAGAGGACAAAAATTACGAGTGGTCATACTTTAATCCTATACTGGGAAAACCATATCTACTAAAGGATAAGCTCATACCTTTTAATGGGAAGTTAGCTAGGATCGAGATTGCCACAGATATATCCCAGATTACCTCATTAGAACAAAAACTACAGGAGCGTTTATTTGACGAGCATTTCCTTACAAACTGTATTGAAACCCTCCACTCTGGAAAGGATCCTGACGCCTCTATTTATACACTGCTTGAAGCAGTAGCAGACTATTATCAAGGGGAAAGAAGTTATATCTATGAGTTATCTCCCTGTGGTAAGTTTTTAAATAATACCTATGAATTTTGCAAAGAGGGAGTAGAGTCCTTCCAAGATAGACTGCAAAATCTGCCTATATCCCATCTGAGATATGCCCTAGAAAGTTGCCGGACAAAAGGCACCTTCCTATTTGCCACAGCCGATGTGGATCCTAGTGTGCATCCAGAGGAATTTAAGCTAATGTCCGATCAAAAGCTAGTAGATACAATGATAGGATCTATTAGCCTTGATGGTAAGGAAATTACTGGATTTGTTGGGGTGGATAATCCTCAGACAAATAAGGATAAAATCCCTATTATGAAATCTCTAGCTAAGTTTGTAGCCAGCTTCTTAGACGAAACCGATCTAAAGGCTAAACTTAATCAGTTAAGCTACTACGACACTCTAACAGGTATAAAAAATCGTCATAGCTACAATAATGCTTTAAAATCCATAGATACCAAGGATATTCATAGCTTAGGGGTTGCCTATGTGGATATAGCAGGACTTAGTGTTATAAATGATAGTAAGGGTATCCACTTTGGGGATAGTATTTTAAAGGAACTAGCAGAAACTTTAGAAAATCACTTTGATCATCATGTTTATCGTGTAGGTGGAGATGAGTTTGTGGTGCTTATGGAAGATGTAGATGAAGCTGTATTTGAGGAAAAGATAGATAAATTCCGTAAAATTATTGGATTAGATAAAGAATTTACAGTATCTGTAGGTTATACATGGAATCATGGATTAAGGGAAGTTACCAATTTACAGGGACTCCATAGAGGGGATAAGTACAGCCGTATATTATCACAAAATCTTGAAGCTGAGATAGCAGAGGGTAAGTATGTAGTATTTCTACAGCCACAGGTTAATTTTGCCACTAGCAGGGTGGAAAGTGCCGAGGCTCTAGTAAGAAGGATAGGTGCTAATAATAGCCTACAGCCACCAGTTTCCTTTATACCATTTTACGAGAAGGAAGGTATTATCTCAAAGATTGATATCCATGTATTTGAAACAGTGTGTAAAACCCTTAAAGAGTGGCAGGATGGTGGTTATACAGGAGTGGACACCATTGCTGTAAACTGCTCAAGAATTACTATTTCTGAGAATAATATTGTGGAAAAATTTGCAGAAATCTGCGATAAATACGGTGTATCTAGGTCTAAAATCGTTATTGAGATTACTGAAACCATTAATAAAATGGACGAAAATCTAATTGCAGACATAATTACTGCTTTTGGCAATAAGGGATTTGCAGTGTCACTAGATGATTTTGGCAGTGGGTACTCCAATCTAACCTCTCTGATAGTGTCTGACTTTGATGAGGTTAAGATTGATATGCGACTAATTAACAAGCTACATATTGATAAAAAATCTAGGGCACTAACTCAGGTGGCAATTTCCCTATGTAATTCACTGGACAATGTTCAGTCTATTGCCGAGGGTGTGGAATATATCGAACAGTATGATATACTGCGAGATATGGGTTGTACCAAGGGACAGGGGTACTATTTTGCAAAGCCGCTATCACTAAAGGAATTTGCAGATAGATATGTATACCCAGCATATCTGAATTTCTAGTAAAATCAGAAGATTTAATAAACACAATTATACAAAATAAGACTTTATGCTCCTGCCTAGCCTATAGGTGGGAGCATAAATAGTTAATTAATAAATAATACTGTATTTTTCCCTTAAAATATGGTAGAATAACAAGGATTAAAGTATAGTTTTCGAGAATATACAAATACAAGTAATATATAGTAAAGACCTAAGGAGTTGACACAATTGAGTAAACATATAAGAGCTCTAGAACTGGATAAGGTACTAGAGTTACTAGCAGAGCAGGCAACCTGTGAAGATAGTCGCAAGGCTTGTTTGGCAATGCTACCGATAGATAACTACCCCAGAGTGGTAAGGGGAATGGGATTTACATCCGACCTACACTCATTAACAGCTAGATTTGGTACACCTACAGTGTTAGGCATGAAAAACTGCTTAAACTCAGTAAAGAGAACTACCCTAGGTGGCACATTAACCACAAGGGAGCTACTACAGATTGAAGGGGTGCTAAAAGCCTTTAAAAACCTTAATCAGTGGTTTAATCATTTTAAGGATGAGGAGCATTCTATTACCGAGCTGTTCTCAACAATACAGCCTATTAGAAATTTGGAAAAAGCCATAAACAGCTCGGTAATTTCTGAGGATGAGATTGCCGATACAGCCAGCCCTACCCTAGGTGATATTCGCCGAAAAATCGCCTCAGCAGGCAATAGAATACGCAGTCAGCTTGATAGCATGATTAAAAGCACAACATATCAAAAATATCTACAGGACAATATAATCACCATAAGAGATGGTAGATTTGTTGTACCTGTTAAAGCAGAGCATAAAAACGAGATTAAAGGTCTAGTCCATGATACATCTTCCAGTGGAGCAACCTTATTTGTAGAGCCTATGGCAGTGGTAGAGGCAAATAACGAAATCCGAGTGCTTAAGTCAAAAGAAGCAGAAGAAATCCAGATTATACTGGAAAACCTATCTATAATGGTATCGGAAAATGCCGAGGCTATACAGGTGGGCTATGAGGCAGCAGTAGAGGCAGATGTGCTTTTGTCCAAGGCTAGACTTGCCTACAAGATGAATGCCACAGTACCAGAGATTACAAATGATGGAATAATATATCTTAACAAAGCCCGTCACCCCCTTATTGATAAGGCAAAGGCTGTGCCTATTAATATCTATCTAGGTGATGAGTTTGATACTCTAGTAATTACAGGGCCTAATACAGGTGGTAAAACCGTATCTATAAAAACACTGGGACTACTAACCTTAATGGCAATGTGTGGGTTAATGGTGCCCACAGGAGACGGCAGTAAAATTTCTGTGTTCTCTCAGGTACTGGCAGATATAGGTGATGAGCAAAGTATAGAGCAGAGCCTATCTACCTTCTCAGGACATATGACTAATATAGTGTCTATTTTAGATAGTGCTGATGATAGAACGCTGGTATTAATGGATGAGCTAGGAGCAGGAACCGACCCAACAGAAGGTGCTGCACTGGCAGTGGCGATTATCGAGGAACTAAGAGCAAAAGGCGCAAAAATCGGTGCCACCACCCACTACACCGAAATGAAGATGTATGCTCTAGAAACACCAGGGGTAGAAAACGGTAGCTGTGAATTTGACATAGCAACCCTTTCGCCTACCTATAAGCTACTAATTGGGGTACCAGGTAGATCTAATGCCTTTGCTATTAGTAGTAGGCTAGGGCTGGATAATGGGGTAATAGACAGAGCTAAGGAGCTAGTATCTGGTGAGGCAACTAAGTTTGAAGATGTAGTAACCAAGCTAGAGGGCGAGCGTAAGGAGATGGAAGACGCTAAGAAACAGGCAAGAATCCACCAACAGGAAATCGCTATGCTTAGAGCAGATATGGATAAACAGATTGAGCGGCTAGAAAGAGATAAGGAAAACGATTTACAAAGGGCGAGGGATCAGGCAAGAGCTATTGTAGACAGTGTAACTAAGGAATCTCAAAGACTGTTAGATGAGTTAGAGGAGATAAAGCGTTCTAAGGACAAGGAGGACTTCTCTCTAAATGTAAACACAGCTAAGGGACAGTTTAAGGCTAATCTGAGAAAGCTTGAGGAACTGGCAGATCCAGTTACAGGCAGAATGAATAAAAACTACACCCCACCAAGACCTTTTGTACGAGGTGATAATGTAAGGGTAGCTGATATTAATAAGGACGGTGTCCTTATGTCAAACCCAGATCAAAACGGTAATGTTACAGTAATGATAGGCTCTATGAAGATGAAGCTAAATGTATCCAGCTTAAGATTATCCCAGTCCAGTGGTAAGAACACCAGCTTTAATGGTAAGTCCATATCCACAAGAGGTGGAGTAAGTACCAAGGGTATAACCAGTGCCAGAGAACGCTCTACTAAACAGGAGATTAATCTACTGGGAATGACCAGTGACGAGGCAATAATGGAGCTAGATAGATTTATTGATAGTGCTGTAATGAGTCATTATAATATAGTATATATTATCCATGGTAAGGGTACAGGGGTACTTAGAAAAGCAGTTCAGGCACATTTAAAACGCCACCGAAGTGTTCGCACCTTTAGGCTGGGAACCTATGGTGAGGGTGAAAGCGGAGTAACCGTTGCAGAGCTGAAGTAATTCAGTAGTGGAGAGATTTATATTAATATATTTAAGGGCAGATAGGAAATCTGCCATTAAATATATTTTCATGGTAAAATTAATAGGTATAAATTCACATGAAATCTATTATATATGGTGATAAGAGATATAAAATTTTAATATAGTTTCATGATTTCATATATTTGATTAGTGATATTAATATATTGCATAATTTAGTGTGGATATTGAATAAAAATCATAGATAATAACTGAGTTTTTTCATACTATTAAATTATGGCAATGTGTGGTATGATATATTATATATAATTTACTATCGATTATTATGTTAATTGATAAGATATGTATTTGATTTTCTATTGGAGTTAAATATGTAATAAAGTATTATAGTAGAAGGGGAGTGTTTATAGTGGCTTATAATATTAATAATAAAGTGATATCTAAGCGAAATATGATAATTATTATAGGCGTACTTACACTATGGGTTATAATTACAGCACAGCTGTTTTATCGCTCTACATTACAAACAGAGGTGGATCGCACCGAAGATACTTTAAAAGCTGTATCAAATAATAATGCCAAATCAGTAGAATATGTTATACAGGACTATAAGGCACAACTTATCCTAACTAGTATGTATTTTGCTGATTTAAAGATTGAGAATGAGTATTTCGAGGAAGTTTTCAAGGACTTGGTGCGTATTGGTGGGTTTCATAAGGTTGCTATTGTACTTCCACCAGGCTCAGGTAGCACAAACTTTGAATCTGACGGGGAGTTTTTTACCCCTAGTGAGTATGAGTTTACCCAAGAGATGACACTAGCACAAACATTTGTAAGTGATGTTTTTGTGGAAACAGGTACCCACAATCAGGTAATAAGTATAAATGTACCTGTTATCTCAGAGGATGGAAAACTACAAGCCTATCTTATGGGTATGGTATCCACCCAGAAACTATCCACTAGATTTAATGAATCCTTCTATGATATAGGTGGTTACTATCATGTAGTAGACGAAAATGGCAGATATGTAGCAAATAGTAATTCTACTAATATGATAGGTATGGAAAAGAAGTTTCATGATGCTTTATATGATCTTATATACCAAGATGGATATTCAGCAGAAGCTATAAACAATGCCTTTATCGATAGAGAAGAAGGTATTAGCAAATATTCTAGTACAAGTGGGCAACGGCGAATAGTTTATTACTCACCTATAGATATTAATGGGTGGATGATGTACAGTGTTGTAGATGCCGATCAGGTAGACGCAGTAGTTGACTCAGCATTAATTACCACCTATTGGTTTATGGGAAGTATAGGAGTAGTGCTTTTATTCTTTATACTGTGGATTAATCAGAATAGACGAGAGATGCTTAAAAATGCAATGGAATATAAGCAGAAGTTTAATATTGTATCCGACCAAACTAAGAAATATTTCCTTGACTTTGACTTTACCGATAATAATATTACATTTATAGGGAATTTTGCTGAAGTATTTAAACGAGAGGTTGCCACTACAAAAATTGTAGATGATCTAGAAGATGGATTTATCCATCCAGAAGATGTGGCTACCATTAATCATAACCTTAAATTGGTTTATGGTGGGGAAACAATATCGGATATGAAGGCTAGGCTCCTTAATACTGAGGACAAATATGTATGGTGCACAATAACCATTATACCTATAAGCTTTGATCAATCTGGCAATACAACAAAAGCCCTAGGTTTCTTAGAAGATGTAAATGATTTAGTGGCTGAAACTATGTACTTTAAAGCTAAGTCAGAAATGGATCAGCTTAGCCAGTTATACAATCGAACAACCACCGAGAGCTTAATTAAAGAAGTGGTGAAAAAATCTAGTATATCCCTAAATAATCACTGTTTATATATTATAGATATAGATAATTTTAAGGATTTAAATGATACATTTGGTCATCAGTTCGGCGATGATGTTATTAAGGAGATATCTCAATACCTTAAAACTATCTTTAGATCGGTGGATATTATAGGTAGACTCGGTGGAGATGAGTTCTTTGTATTTATGAGAGATGTAGAGTCTAAGGAACAGATGGAACAACGAGCTGCCCTTATTTGTGAAACTCTAGATAAAACATATGCAAAAGATGGTATAGAGATTAAAGTGTCTGCAAGTGTTGGTATGGCTTGTTATCCTGATCATGGGGTGAATTTTGCACAACTGTATAAATACGCCGACCTAGCCCTATACTCCACTAAGGAAAAAGGGAAAAACGGATATAACTTCTACAATGGAGAAACAGCCTCTAATTACAAATCTAATAGAACAACTATTGACAGTGAAATAGCAGATAGTGATGAAGCAAGCACTAATGTTTTTATGGCTAACTAAACAGTAGAAATACATAAGTAAATAAACGGTTCTATATCAATTGTCAGGGTGCCTTCCCTAACCGATGGCGAGGGAAGGCACCCCATAATTTTACCTGAGTATTTGATAAAGAAGCAAATAAACAAGCTGACACAGTGAAGTGTCAGCTTGTTTTTGTATGTTGTAGAAAATACCACTTCTCACTGTTCACTATTAAATATTAACTTATAAATAATCGAAGTAAAACGGAGATTATTTATATTATGCAAAGCATAATATAAAGGTAATAAGTAAGAGGTGATAGAGAAAAATTTATGTGAACATCAACCATATTATATTTTATAATGTGGCGTAGCCACTCCTACACTCTTCACTCTTCACTCTTCACCAGCCAATACAATTAGATGTATTCACTTATAACCCTCTCCGCCGACGACCTCGCCACCTCTCCCAAAGGAAGAGGCTTTGTAAGGATATTTATCCTATCTCTATCTTTGCAAGGAGTATTCCGTGATCTGGAGTGCCTTTAGCTGGGGTTTCTAGAGAATAATAGCTAGGATTTTCCTTAACAAAGTCCCATAGATAATCTACAGTTACACTTATAGATGGATCAAGGGAGGCAATTAGATGGTCATTTTTAATATAGCCATAGGTATAATTACCACGCTTATTTTCCAGTCCCCAAGAATACCCTTCCACTGGGGTGTAAAGCTGATAACCATCGGACTTTAGTATATCATTAATTAGCTGATAGTTATACACAGCTTGTTTCTTCCTTGGGGAAAAGTAGTGGTTCTTAACCTTGTTAAAGCTACTGCTCATCTCACCTAATATACGAGAGTTGTTTAAATCAGCTAGAACTATTAGATTTTTTAAATTGCCACTGCTTATATAACCGGCTAGATTTTTAAACTGCTCCATTCTAAATAGATAATCTTCCTCGCTACCATCGCTAATACGGATTTTACTGCCTATGAGATTAATATGGTGATTATTAAGCTCTAACTGTAGATGGAAGAAGTAAGGTGCAAAATAGCTGCTTATATTAGGGATTTTATAGATTATTTTATTGCAGTTTAGGGATTTTTTATATAGTATTAGTATCTGGTTACCTAGATTGGTTTTAGAAAAACTATAATTGTAATTGGCTAAGGATTTAACAGCATTTATAGTGGTGGTGTTTTCCATGATTTCATTAATTACCACTAGGTCACAGTCTAACTGGTCTACTTTATCCCATAGAAAATCAGCTATCTCTACAGTGGAATCACTTCTACAGTTGCCATTCCATAGTATTGCTGTCAGCTCTAGTTTCTCATGGGAATTACTAAGGCTACTATCCTCTTGTGTGGTATCTACTAATGATACAGGAGTAGTGTTATGTTTAGATAATAGATGTATTAGATAGATAGAAAGAGCCAGCCTTATTAGATAAGGGTGCTTAACTACTGACAGAGTGAAATATGTTTTTATACTATCTACACAGTAATCATAATTATCCCCATCTACTACAAAATTTAATGTGGCAGGCAGCTTCTTCTCATATGACTTTAGGGTAAAGGGCGTTTTAGAGATAATCTCCCAGTTGTTTACCGAGGACAGTGTAGAGATATAGGATAATGCTCGGTTTAGTATATCGCTACGGGAATTTTCCTGAATAGGCTCTAACTCTTTGATTGTGTTAAACAAGTCTAAGATCTGCTTAGTAGGGCGAATTGATAGCTTCTTTTCCATAATGGTCATTCCTTTCACTGTGTTATAATATTTTGTAGTGGTGCTGTTACCATAAGCTTATTATGTATGTTTTTAGTATGTTTAAATTATATCATGAAAAAACCCTTATAAACAATAGAAATCTGTGCTATATATTAGCACAGATTTCTGTAGGCTTATCACAAATAATCTTTACAATATTAGCTTCTATAACAAATATTAGGGTACTGTCCCTCGCTGACGGCGAGGGATAGTACCCTAATAGAATTTTACCTTAACTATTGACAAAAAGCCATTATCAATCTAATAAGAACTGTAGATAGCCATAACCTTCTTCTACCATATTATTATAAGGGATAAACTTTAGGGCTGCACCATTAATACAGTATCTTAGCCCTGTAGAGTCCTTTGGCCCGTCGGTAAATACATGACCTAGATGGCTTTTGCCACTGCGACTTTTAACCTCGGTGCCATAGAATAAACTTGCTCCATGGGTATCCTCTATAATAACATCATCGGTAATAGGTTGGGTAAAGCTAGGCCAACCTGTACCTGAATCATACTTGTCCGTAGATAGGAATAGTGGCTCACCTGTTACTATATCAACATACAAACCTAGCTCATAGTTCTTGTCGTACTCATGGGTAAAGGCTCTCTCAGTACCTCCATACTGAGTTACATCATAGGCTATAGCAGATAAATTTGCCTTTATAGTTTTGCTGTCTGGTTTAACATAATCATTAGGATCAATTAGCTGATCTCCCACTGCTGCCGATAGATTAATATGACAGTAGCCATTAGGATTTTTCTGTAGGTAGTCTTGGTGGTAGTCCTCAGCATTGTAGAAATTATCCAAAGGCTCAACCTCAACAACTATATCCTTAGTAGTAAGCTGGGACAGCTCTGCAATTTTCTTATCAATAATGGCTTTGTCATCAGGATCCACATAGTAAACACCAGAGCGATACTGAGTTCCTATATCATTACCCTGCTGGTTTAGGCTGGTGGGATCTACTACCTTAAAAAATTTATCCAGTAGCTCGTCCAGTCCCACCTGATTAGAATCATAAACAACCTTTACTGTTTCAGCATGGCCGGTGCCGGCATAGATTACATCTTCATAGGAAGGATTTTCTGTATTGCCGTTGGCATAGCCAGAGGTGGAGTCGTAAACTCCTGCTATTCGTGACATATATTCCTCAACACCCCAGAAACATCCTCCAGCGAGATAGATGGTGCTTAAATCCTTCTCCTCTATTAGGGTATCAATGTCCACAGGTTCCGCAGCCATTGGTATATGATTATCCATAATATCCACAGTGCCCAGTGAAGCCCTTGTTCTGTTATTGTGATTTACACTTTTATTTATTGCAAATACACCTACTAGCGCTATTAATATAGCAGCAACTAAAATAAATTTTCCCATAGTTATAGTCCTCCTTAACTAGTTCACAACCTTTGCTATGATACAACTATACTACTTTTGTCTAGTTAAATAAACAGGATATTTTATATTAACTATGTATATTTAATTAACGCTAGCTTATAAAGGGGAATTATGCAAAATCAAATATACAAAACACACAAAACTAACCCCAGATTTTTTTCGCTTCTAAAAATGCTCGGTGCAGTGCTGTGGTGGAACTGCGACTTCTTACCCCTTCTCTAGTAGGATTTCTCCCACCAAAATTATACTTGTAAGCTGTGGAACTAACCTTGCCATCTACCTTAGTAGCTATGCCGATATAAACTAATCCCACAGGCTTTTGGGCACTGCCACCACCTGGGCCAGCAATACCTGTGGTAGATACTGCAATATCAGCAGAGGATATTTTTAAGACACCCTCAGCCATTGCCATAGCAGTTTCTGGGGAAACAGCCCCATGATCCTTTAAGGTATTTACCGATAAAAGCTCCTCTTTAATATTATTTCCATAGCTACACACCCCACAGTCAAAAACCTGTGAACTGCCAGCCACCTTAGTTATATCAAAGGATAACAAACCAGCAGTACAGCTTTCTGCTGTGGCGATTTTAAGGTTTTTCTCCTGTAGCAGTGCCACTAAGCTGTGATTTATCCCCTGTACATCTACACCGTATATAGCATCCTCAGGTAGCAGGCTGCGAACCTTTGCCTCTCCTTCATCTAAAAGTGCTAGGGCAGACTGTTCATCATCTCCAATAGCAGTAATTCTTACAGTAGTTTCAAAATTATCTACATAGGTGGCTATAGAAGGATTTATAGCTGTTTTTGAATACTCCTCTATATACTGGGCAATGGTGGACTCACCATAACCGATGGACTGTAAATTTCTACAACGAATGGTTTTGCTATTAAGACTATGTAAAAAATCAAAAACAAAGCCATCTATCATAGGCATAACCTCTCGTGGAGGCCCCGGTAGCATTATTACATACTTACCTTCCCCAGCTGGAATAATAAGCCCAGGGGCTGTACCGTTATCATTGGGGATTACAGTGCTGTCCTCAGTCATATAGGACTGCTTAATATTACTAGCTGGCATCTCTCTGCCAAGTCTACCATAAAACTCCTCTAGCTCTCTTGTAATATCCTTATTTTCTATTAGGGTTTTCCCTAGTACCTGTGCCACTACATCTTTAGATAAATCATCATAGGTAGGCCCAAGTCCTCCAGTTGTAATTATAATATCAGCACGATCCAGCGCCTGAATTAGCTGTGCTGACAACCTAGCTGGATTATCCCCTACCACCGATTGATGGTACATATTAACCCCTAACTCCATTAATTTTCTAGCTATATAGGCAGTATTTGTATTTACTGTATTTCCTGTAAGTAGCTCGGTACCTATAGATATTATTTCACAAATCATATATATGACCATGCCTTTCTCTTAGTCTGCAATGTTTTAGGCGATTTTCTGCATTGCCAGTAAACTGGCATTAGGAAAATTTCACTCACTCCCAGTGAAAAGCCTCAAAACTTTAAATCCTCTTTCTGTTACTATGGCTTAGCCCATAATCACCAATATATTATAAACCTATACCATCATAATAACAATAGGGTGACCAATATAATTATAACTGGGATTATACTAGTCACCCTAAAAGCTGTTACAATCTATTAAAAAATAAATTAACCAAAACATATACATTTATTTTATAAAATATGATATAATAAACACATTATGTGCTAGTGAAATATAATAACTACCAGTGTTTATTATATTTTAGTATCCCCACTTTCTCGCCACTGATGTGGCAACCGAAAGTGATGGGGAATTATCTCAGTAATTCTCTGAATTACCGAGATAATAAACACATTATGCACTATGATAGTAAGATAATAACTGGTGTTTATTATATTTTAGTATTCCCACTTTCTCGCCACTGATGTGGCAACCGAAAGTGATGGGAAATTATCTCAGTAATTCTCTGAATTACCGAGATAATAAACACATTATGCACTATGATAGTAAGATAATAACTGGTGTTTATTATATTTTAGTATTCCCACTTTCTCGCCACTGATGTGGCAACCGAAAGTGATGGGAAATTATCTCAGTAATTCTTTGAATTACCGAGATAATAAACACATTATGTGCTAGTGAAATATAATAACTACCAGTGTTTATTATATTTTAGTATTCCCACTTTCTCGCCACTGATGTGGCAACTGTAACTACAGGTAGATTATACCATAGTTATAGATTTTATTAGCTATTTAGATAGTTGGAAATAACGCTGAGTATTATAGTGTTTTACTTAGTAGATATATAGATTTACATATTAGTAGGGAGATATTAGTTTGAAACAAAGTTTCAAACATGGGTTTTGTGCTTTTCAGTCATTATAACACCCGCACAAAACACTGAGAAAGGAATGAACATTTTTATGAGATTTGATAATGTTAAACGAATAGTCCTAAAGGTGGGAAGCTCCACCCTAACCCATGAAAGTGGCCTTGTAAATATAAGAAGGGTAGAAGGGCTTATTAAGGTTTTATCCGATATAAAAAATAGTGGTAAAGAGGTAATATTAGTTTCCTCTGGTGCTGTGGCTGTGGGAACAGGAAAGCTAGGGATATCCCGTCCTTCTGATATGCCATCTAAACAGGCAGCAGCTGCTATTGGCCAATGTGAGCTTATGTATATGTATGATAAGCTATTTGGGGAGTATCACCACAATGTATCACAGGTGCTACTAACTAGAGATGTGGTGGAAAGTGAACACCGTAGAAATAATGTAATAAATACCTTTAACAAACTGCTAGAGTGGAAGGTTATTCCAGTAGTTAATGAGAATGATACAGTTTCTGTTGAGGAGATAGAATTTGGGGATAATGACACCCTATCGGCTATAGTAGCAACACTGACTAAAAGCGATTTGCTAATAATAATGAGTGATATAGATGGCTTATATACAAGTAATCCTAAAAATGACCCAACAGCTACAAAAATTGACACAGTAGAAGCTATTACAGAGGATATAATTAAGCTGGCAGGTGGGGCAGGAAGTACCCACGGCACAGGTGGTATGATAACAAAAATACAGGCAGCAACTATTGCTAATAATGAAGGCATAGATATGCTAATAATAAATGGTAAAAATCCTGAGATACTGTATGATGTATTTGAGGACGAAACCATAGGTACACTGTTTAAGGGAGGGAGAATATAATGTCTACAGTAGTTAAGTTAGGTGAAAAGGCAAAGGAAGCAGCTCAGTTTATGTCCACAGCCTCTACCCATGACAAAAATAAGGCATTAGAGCTTATTGCAAACCATATAGAAAAGTCCATAGCTGAGATTGTAGCAGCTAATGAGATAGATGTTAAACTAGCAGTGGAAAAAGGTATTAAGCCCTCTATGATAGATAGATTAACCCTAACCCCTGAAAGGATTATGGATATAACCAAGGCAGTAAGACAGATAATCGATTTAAAGGATCCAGTGGGAGATGTTACCGATGGTGTAGTTCGTCCTAATGGAATTAGAATAGTTAATACTAGGGTGCCTTTTGGGGTGGTAGCAATGATATATGAGGCTCGCCCTAATGTGACGGTAGATGCAGCAGCCTTAGCTATAAAATCCGGTAACTGCTGTATACTTCGAGGAGGTAGCGAGGCTATAAACTCTAACAAAGCCTTTGTTAAGGTAATGGTAGAGGCACTAGACAAGTCCAGTTTACCAGTTAATTGTGTACAGCTAGTGGAGGACACCAGCAGAGAAACAGCTAAAGAATTAATGGTACTTACCCAGTATGTGGATTTATTAATTCCACGAGGTGGGGTAGGACTGATTAAAACTGTGGTGGAAAATGCCAAAGTTCCTGTTATCGAAACAGGGGTAGGCAACTGTCACAGCTTTATAGATGAAAGTGCAGATTTACAAATGGCAGTGGACATAGCAGTTAATGCTAAAGCCAGCCGTCCATCGGTGTGTAATGCTATGGAAACACTGCTAGTACACAAAAATATTGCTAAGGAGTACCTACCCCTGTTAAAAGCAGAGTTGGATAGATATTCAGTAGAGATAAGAGGCTGTGAAGAAACTAGAGCCATTATCCCAGATGTGGTAGCAGTAACGGAGGAAGATTACTGGACAGAGTTTGGGGATTTTATCCTTGCTATTAGAGTGGTAGAGGATATTCAGATGGCAATAGACCATATTAGAAAGTACACCAGTGGACATTCTGAGGCTATTATTACTGATAGTTACAGTAATAGCACAAAATTTACTAAAGAAATAGATGCAGCAGCAGTTTATGTAAATGCCTCTACTAGATTTACCGATGGTGGGGAGTTTGGATATGGTGCAGAGATTGGGATTTCCACCCAGAAGATGCATCTTCGTGGGCCAATGGGCTTATCAGCCCTTACCACCAATAAATTTATTATAACAGGTAATGGACAGATTAGATAATCTACCTATTATTTGCCTACAGATAAGAGCAAAACTAAATGGAATATTTTATCTGTGTTAAAAATGATGAGTATTCTGTGTGTTTTTATCTTTTCCATCCCTTACAGGGTGGAAAAGATAAAAAATAAGAGTTTTGCTCATATCTAATTATTACCTAAAGAAAGGCGTGAGCTAGATTAATGGAGAAAAACACATCCAATAAGCGCAGTAAAAAGCAGAAAATGATAAGTTCCCTAGGGGTTGCAGTGGTTATATTTGCTGTAATAGGTTTTATTACGGTAATTACCATTAGTGTAAACCTAACTAGTAAACTTTTTGACAGGTCTGGGGACATGGAGGAGTTTGAAAGGCTGATTATGCCTGTAGTAATGTTTGACCCAGTGCCTTTTACCAGTGTGGATAAAGCCGATGAAAGCCTTATTAAACAGGCGTCTATCTGGGCTTGTCTTATGAGTGAAAAACGAAATACCTATGGATATGATGACAGTGGTATGCTAATACTGCCAGCTTCTGATGTTGAGGTAATGGCAGCTAGTTTGTTTGGTAGTGAAACCACCATTACCCATGAAACCTTTGGTAGCTATGATAACACCTATTATTACGATGAATATGGCAATCTATATAAGGTGCCAATTCTATCACTAGCAGATTTCTACCGTCCCGATGTGGTGGAGATTGACCAAAAAGGTGATACAGTAAATCTTACAGTGGGATATATTCCACCAGGGGATATACTTAGTCTTGCCTTTGGGGAGGAAAGTTCTTTAACAGAGCCTGATAAATATATGGAATACACCCTACAGGAAACAAAAGCAGGTTATAAGGTGGTATCCATACAGGCTATAAACACCCAACAGCCACAAAGTTCTGATACACCAGTAGTAGGTGGAGGGGAATAGTCAGTTAATAATATAAATTAATCGAAAGGAAAGATAAAATGCCACAGATAGTTATTAAAGGAATGAAGGAGCTAGAGGTAGCTCAGATTAGTGGAGATATAGCAAGAGAATTAGCAGCAGTATCAGGAGTAGCACAGGACTGGTTCTCGGTGGAATATCTACCCTCAGTATTCTATGTTGATGGAGTAAAGGTAGACCACTACCCAATGATAAAGGTATACTGGTTTGACCGAGGACAGGAGCTAAAGGATAGCTGTGCTAAGGTAATTGATAATATAGTGAGAAAGCTAGGATATGAGCAGATTGAGATATTCTTTGTGCCACTGGCTAAAGCTGATTATTATGAAAACGGTGAGCATTATTAAAATATAAAGGATAAATTGAAAGGTATTTGTAAAAATGGAACTAGGATATAAAGAACAGAGACTAGCCAATCTAGGAGAGGCTAATTACGAGGCAACGGTATTTGGTATATTTGTAAAAAGCGAGCCTAAGAGAGCTATAGCAGCTGCTGTAATAGGATTTATTGCTTTAGTATTGTTAAGAGTAATTGGAATTGACTATGGTATATTAAATGCTATAATTATAGGGGCAGCTGTAGGTATTATGGTGGGAACCTCTAATAATAATTGTTTTATAGGGATAAACCAAGAGGGGTTATCTATTGCCTATGTAGGTACATTTAATATGACTAAGTTTAAAAGTGGTCAGGTTATACCTTATGCTGAGATGAAAAATATCTGGGTAAAGCGAGAGCTAGGCAGACTACTACAGGTAAACTTTACATATAAAGGGCAGAAATACCGTTTTGAGATACACCCTAAGCCAAAGCTTAATAGAAATATCCCACCACAGGTGGAAGAGGTAGATTACATCCAGTCAAAGTTAATGGAAGTAATCGGAGGTTAGATAAAAAATCTAAATATAAGCAGTAAAAAAGCTTATTTACCAAATTTGGGGCAAAATTATATAGAACCTAAAAAAGCTGGCATTCACTTGAATGTCAGCTTTTCTATATAGTAGATTATTCTTATAAAGCGACTCTTTGTCAATGGTGCCCCAATATTTACCATAGAACCTATAAATCTTCCTCAGTGGTAGGTGTTTCCTCAATAGCTGTGGGGATATTATCTGTTAGGGATTTTTTTACAATAAATCTATCTTTAACCCTGTTAAAGACAAAGTACAGTGCCACCCCACAGTATATTGTAGCTAGTATACTAATATTGCGAAGGAATGGCCAGGATATAATCCCAAAGCTATTATAATCTCCACCTGTAATAATTTTTTCCACTGCTACAATGGCTGTAAACTCCCCACTGCCATCTATAATAGGGCTGTAGGAGGCAGTGTAGTCGGTTTTGGCGTATCGATACCGATGATTTGTTGGGGATACAGTTTTAGTCATAAGTAGGTCTAGGGATTTTTCCCCTACTTCTAAAGAGCCTTCTATTGGGCTATTGGGGATAATATCGTCATGGGAGTTCATTAACTGATAAAACTTACCATCTACCTGATGAAGGATGGAGATAGTATGGCTGTTAGTTTGTTTTGCAATATTAACTAAGGACTCCTGTAAAAACTGATTAGGGGTGGAAGTTTCGGTGGATTTTTTTAGCTTAATAATATCTGGGATGTTATTAGAAGCTAGGCTGTAGGCTAGAGTTTCTGATACCATCTTTGCCTCCTCCATAATCTGTACCTCCTCTGCTGCACGACTACTAGCAGGAATGGTAATAGAGGTAAAAAGCACTGCTACTGATATAATGGTAAGTATCGCCAGAATTAGGGTTCTTTTAAGCCCAGTAAAAGGCTTTATAAAAAGTGTATTAATAATTTTCTTCATAGGGGAAGCATCCTTTCCAGTTTATGTTAGAGTGGCTATATATAGTATACCATAAGAAAAGACTTTGTCCTAGATATAGTAGAAAATTTTATATTTCGGAGATTTCACCAGTTTTGTACACTTATTTTGTATACTTTGATATATAATAACATATTGTATAGGAAGTTAATATGTGGTACAATATATTGTGTTATAAGTGAGAATATCCACTAATAACATTATTACTATTTTAACATAAATTTAGTTATAGATAAAAGAAAGGAAGTTTTACAAAATGTCTAAAATTTCAAAAAACGCCATCTCTGTACTGGAGAAACGCTACCTTATTAAGGACGAACATGGAGCCCTTACAGAAACTGTAGAGGGTATGTTTACCCGAGTTTCTGACGCTATTGCAGGGGTGGAAACAAACTTTAACCCAGAGGCAGATGTAGCTGCTATTAGTAAGAAGTTCTACAATATGATGACAAACCTTGAGTTTCTACCCAACTCTCCAACACTTATGAATGCAGGTCGTCCTCTTGGACAGCTTTCTGCCTGTTTTGTGCTGCCTGTAGGTGATAGCATGGAGGAAATATTCGAAGCAATTAAGCAAGCTGCACTAATCCACAAATCAGGTGGTGGTACAGGATTTTCCTTCTCCCGTCTACGCCAAAATGGTGCAGTAGTTCGCACAACAGGTGGGGTGGCAAGTGGGCCAATTAGCTTTATGAAGGTGTTTAACATGGCTACGGAAGCAGTAAAACAAGGTGGTACTCGCCGTGGTGCTAACATGGGTATACTGCGTATAGATCACCCAGATATTTTAGAGTTTATCGACTGTAAGAAGGATAATGCTGAGATTACTAACTTTAATATCTCTGTAGGTGTTACCGAGAAGTTTATGGAAGCTGTAATCAACGGCCAGCCTTATGGCCTAATAGATCCAAAAACCAAAGAAGAAGTAGCACAGCTGGACGCTAAGGAAGTATTTGCTAAGATAGTAGAAGGTGCTTGGAGAAATGGTGAGCCAGGGATTATCTTCCTAGATCGTCTAAATAGAGATAATGTAGTGCCAGCACAGGGTGAGATAGAAAGTACAAATCCATGTGGAGAACAGCCACTACTACCTTATGAGTCATGTAATCTAGGGTCTATTAATCTAGTGCAGATGCTTAAAAAGGTTGATGGAGTTTATGAAATAGACCATGATAAGCTAAAGTCTACCGTTATGACAGCAGTACACTTCCTTGACAATGTAATTGAAGCTAATAAATACCCAATTGATGATATTGAGAGGGTGACTAAGCTAACAAGAAAGATCGGTTTAGGTGTAATGGGATTTGCTGATATGCTACTGCTAATGGGCATTGGCTATAATAGCGAAGCAGGTATTAAGCTAGGTGAGGAGATTATGAACCTAGTAAATGTATACTCCCATATAGCTACTGAGGAGCTAGCAGAACAGAGAGGTGCATTCCCACTATTTGAGGAAAGTGTATTCTCCGGTGCAAAAGCAAGAAGAAATGCCACCACTACAACTATTGCCCCAACAGGAACACTGTCAATAATCGGTGGATGTAGCAGTGGGGTAGAGCCTGTATTTGCCTATGTTTATGTAAGAAATATTATGGATAATACCAAGATGATAGAGGTGAATCCAGTCCTTAAAGCTGTCCTAGAGGAAAGAGGTCTTCTAAATGATGGTTTACTAGAGAAGATTGCACAGGCTGGTACACTGGCTCATATAGATGAAATACCACAGGATATTAAAGATGTCTTTGTATGTTCTCATGATATCTCCCCAGAGTACCATGTAAAGATGCAGGCAGCATTCCAAAGACATACAGATAACGCTGTGTCCAAAACAGTAAACTTCCCAAATCACGCAACTATCGAAGATGTAAGAGATGTATTTATACTGGCATATAAAGAGGATTGTAAGGGTGTAACTATCTATCGTGATGGCAGTAGAGATGGACAGGTGTTAAACATCGGCTCCACTACAGAAAAGGTAGAGGTAACTGAGGAGGAAACAGAGGAAATCATCCAGAATATTCTACCTCGCCCAAGACCTGAGATTACACAGGGAATAACCGAGAGAATGAAGATCGGTTGTGGCAATCTATATGTTACAGTAAACTATGATGATAAAGGCATCTGTGAGGTGTTTACCTCCACAGGTAAAGCAGGTGGTTGTGCCTCCCAGTCTGAGGCTACAGCAAGACTGGCTTCTATAGCACTGCGTTCTGGTGTTAGCACCAAGGAGGTTTTAGATCAGCTTAGAGGTATTAGATGCCCATCTACTATTAAGCATAGTGGTATGAAGTGCACAAGCTGTCCTGACGCAATTGCTAGGGTAGTAAAGAAGGTTGCTGATAAGCTAGAACAGGATAAAAATCCCCTACAGAACACAAATCTAAAAAATTCTAAATTCTGTGGTGAGTGTGGCAGTAGACTACTACATGAAGGTGGTTGCACTACCTGCCCAGGCTGTGGTGCAAGTGGCTGTGGATTTACCCCTCCTTCCAAGGTGGCTACTGATAATCCAGATAAGTATTGCCCAGACTGTGCTGAGCCACTAGAGCATGAAGGTGGCTGTAATGTATGCAGAAACTGTGGATACTCTAAGTGTAAATAAGGCTGTGTTTAACAGCCTGAAATAATCAATAATTAGATTAGGCTGAAATTCTAGTGTAAATTAGGATTTCAGCCTAATTTTTTTAGTTTGCAGGCGTAGGTGGATTATTTGACAAATTTTAGAAATAAGCTCCGATATTTAGTATAGCACCTATGATTTTTAGGATTTTAGTGAGATAAATTTATAGATTGTAATGATTTTTACGGAAAAATGTGATAAAATAATAATAACTAAGCCTTTGTAGATAAACTAGCCTAAAGGCAATATAGGAGGTTTCCATGGAGGAAAAAATACTAGAAAAAATCAAAGAAAAAGTAAAAAAACTCCCTGAAGACCCAGGGGTTTATCTAATGAAAAACTCCCACAAGGAGATTATATATGTAGGCAAAGCCAAGAATTTAAAAAATCGTGTATCTAGCTATTTTAGGGCAATAGACAGCCACCTACCTAAGGTGTATAAGATGGTTATGAATGTGGTGGATTTTGACTATATAGTTACAAATAGTGAGTTTGAGGCATTAATACTGGAATGTAGCTTAATTAAACAGCATAATCCTAAGTATAATATTCTGCTTAAAGATGATAAAGGATTTAGCTATTTAAGGATAACTACTGGTGAGGAGTACCCTAGAATATCCGAGAGTAAGAACAAAACTGAAGATGGCTCTTTGTACATGGGACCTTATAATAGTTCCTACATAGTAAAGCAGACGGTGGACAATGTTAATAAGGTGTTTTTACTACCTACCTGTAGTAAAAAATTTCCACAGGAAATAGGTAAGGGTAGACCTTGCTTAAACTACCATATAAAACAGTGTATGGGGGTTTGTGGTGGTGGAATTTCTAAAAAACAGTATGGTGCTATTATTAAGGAAGCCATAGAATATATAAAACATGGTACCACAGCCTCTTTAAAGGATCTTAACAACCAGATGGAACAGGCAGCAGAAAATATGGAGTTTGAAAAAGCTGCACTGCTAAGAGATAGAATAAGAGCCCTAGAGAAGATGGGTGAGCGTCAGTTAGTAGTGGAAGCAGGTAGCGAAAGTCTAGATGTACTTGCCTTTGTAAAGACCAGTGATAACTGCTGTTGTACACTGCTTAAATATCGTGATAACCGACTGGTGGATAAGGAAGATTATCTACTAGGGGAGGCAGATAATCTACAGGAAGTAAGAAGGGAGTTTATCCGTTCTTACTATGTGAAGAATAAAGAGATACCTACAGAAATTGCCCTAGATGGGGACTGTGAAGACATGGAGCTAATGAGCCAGTATCTAAGCCACCTATTAGGGAAAAAGGTAGTTATATTCCTGCCACAGAAGGGCAATAAGCTAAAACTTGTTGAGATGGCACGAAATAACGCCTCCCAGAAACTATCCCAGTTAAAGGACTACTCAGCCAAAGATGTTGAGGCACTGGATAGGCTAGGTAGGGTGCTAGGACTTAAAAAGCCACCTATGTATATAGAAGCCTATGATATATCTAACTTTGGGGATAGTGTTATAGTTGGGGGCATGGTGGTATTTCAGGAGGGTAAACCTTACAGAAAAGCCTATAGAAAATTTAACATCAAAACCCTTGTAACAAGAGATGACTACCATGCAATGGCAGAGATGTTACAGCGAAGATTTAACCGTTATAAGGAAGACCATAGTGGAGAAGGTTTTGGTAAACTACCTGATTTGATTTTATTAGATGGTGGTGTGGGTCATCTAAACACCATTGCTAAACTACTAACAGATATGGGTATAGATGTGCCTGTATTTGGTATGGTTAAGGATAATAAGCATCGTACTAGAGCTATAACCAGTGAGGGTGGGGAGATTTCTCTATCTGCTCATAAAGGCACCTATAGATTTATAGCAGCAATACAGGAAGAGGTACACCGATATAGCATAGCCCACTCCAGAAAGAAACATAGCAAAGAGGGGCTGACCTCAGCTTTAACACAGGTAGAGGGCATTGGTGAGAAAAGAGCAATGGATATACTAAAGCACTTTAAAACCCAAAAGGCATTAAAGGAAGCTACCTTAGAGCAGATTAAGGAAGTCAAAGGAATATCGGCACAAACAGCAGAAAGATTATATAATCATCTAGCAGAAAGCTAGTGGAATAAGTAAAGGAAATTAAGTTTTGAGGCTTTTCACTTAAAGGGAGTGAAATTTTGCTAATGCCAGTTTACTGGCAATGGAAAATTGCCTAAAACATTGGAAACAGAGAGAAAGGAATGGTCATAAATATGAAGCCAACCAGTAAAATAGGTGTTATAGACACAGGTGTAGGAGGACTTACGGTTCTTGGTGAGCTGGTTAAGGTTTTTCCAAATGAAGATTTTATCTATTATGGAGATAGCGCCAACTGTCCCTATGGCAATCGTGATACTGAGGATATTTTAGAGCTTACCAAAGCAATGCTAAGATATATGGAAAGAGAAGGGGTAAAGATTGTTATTGTAGCTTGTAATACTATTTCGGCTATAATTGATTTATACAAAGATTTATTTCCATTTGAGATAATAAGCATTATTGATCCTGTATGTAAGGTGTTGGCAACTGAGGAAAATCCCAAAATAGGCATAACAGCCACCCACTTTACCATTAATAGTGGCAGTTATGATAAAATACTAAAAACATACAAAAAAAACATTGAAATAATCGGAAGTGGCAGTAGCCACCTAGCAGATTATGTAGATAGAGGAGATGTGGAGGAGGCTTTAATCAACAAGGAGATTAAAGAGGTAGTTGGGGCAATACTAGAGAAATCCCCTGATATTACACAGGTGGTTTTAGCTTGTACCCATTTCCCAATAATACTGAAAAACTTTACAAATACATTCCCACAGATTAATTTTAGAAATCCAGCTAGCTATCAGGCCATGGCAGTAAAGGATTATCTAAAATCCCACAGCCTAGAAAATCCACAGATAAAAGGCAATGTAATAATCCACAGCTCAGGAGAAACCCACCAGTATAAGGCAGTATGCAGTAAACTGGGCATTGACAATGTAGTGGAGTTTAAGCAGATTGTGTAGATATAGTATAGGGTGTTATTGAGAAATTAGGGTACCTTTCCTGGCCGTTAGCCAGGAAAGGTACCCTAATAACTGATATAGAAGCAAAAAAAGGTAGAATAATTAAATTCTACCTTTTTCATTTATAAATTTAGATTACTTGTTATCAACAGCAACCATGTGGTTAATTAGGTCAAGAACCTTGTTGGAGTAACCCCACTCATTGTCATACCAGCTAACTAGCTTAACGAAGTTGTCGTTTAGCATAATACCAGCTGCAGAGTCAAAGATGGAAGTTCTTGGATCTGTAATGAAGTCAGAGGATACTACAGACTCATCTGTGTAACCTAGGATACCCTTCATAGAACCTTCGGAAGCTTCTCTTACCTTAGCGCAGATATCTTCGTAAGTAGCAGCTTTTTCTAGTCTTACTGTTAGGTCAACTACAGATACATTAAGAGTTGGTACTCTAAATGCCATACCTGTTAGCTTGCCCTGTAGTTCAGGGATAACTAGTGCACAAGCCTTAGCAGCACCTGTGGAAGATGGGATAATGTTGCCAGCAGCAGCACGACCACCTCTCCAGTCCTTCTTAGAAGGGCCGTCAACAGTTTTCTGTGTAGCTGTTGTCGCATGTACAGTTGTCATTAGACCTTCTACGATACCAAAGTTATCATTGATTACCTTAGCTAGAGGTGCTAGACAGTTTGTTGTACAGGAAGCGTTGGAAACAACGATCATATCCTTTGTGTACTTCTCATCATTTACACCCATAACAAATGTTGGTGTTTCTTTATCCTTAGCAGGAGCAGAGATAATAACCTTCTTAGCGCCACCTTTAAGGTGCTTAGAAGCGGATTCAGTTGTTGTAAATACACCTGTAGATTCTACAATGTACTCAGCGCCACAATCGCCCCATGGAATTTCTTCTGGGTTCATTTTAGCGAATACAGCAATTTTCTTGCCGTTTACAACTAGGTTGTCACCCTCATGGGAAACACCTTCAAATCTACCGTGAATAGTGTCGTACTTAGCCATGTAAGCCATGTACTCAGGATCAACGAAAGGATCGTTAATACCTACGATTTCGTATTTTTCAGGCTGAGCTACCGCTGCTCTGAAAACAAGTCTACCAATACGACCAAAACCATTAATACCAATTTTAATTGCCATTATTAATCTCTCCTTTAGTAATTACATTTATTAGTTAGCAGTTAATTATTATATCTGCTAACTAGCTACATATAGATTATAGCAAATATACAGCAAATTACAATAAAAAAAGGATAGAATTTATAAATTTAATACATTTTTAACAGTTGTGGTTAAAAAAGTATCACATTATTGGTGCTTGTCATATAAAAGTTTTATTTCATATACAGCATATAGCAACACTGGCTGATTAATGACTTATTTTATTGTAAGAATTATCTAAAAAAACAACTTATTTGGGAATAAATTATACAGTTAAATAATCCTTATTTCTATTGTAATATACTGATAATTTGTTTATAATAAAATACAGGTAAGTTTTATATGTGTAAATAGAGTAGATTAGGGTAATTATCCCTAATAAAAGAGGATTTATTATAATATGACAATAGCATTTCACACCTTGGGTTGCAAGGTAAACCAGTATGAAACTGGACTTTTAAAGGAGCAGTTCTCATCAAAAGGTTACACCATAGTCCCCGACAGTGGGCAGGCAGATGTATATCTGATAAATAGCTGTACAGTTACAGGTACAGCAGATAAGAAAATTCGCCAGATAATAAGAAGGTTTAAAAGACTTAATCCACAGGCTATTGTAGCAGTGACAGGATGTTTCCCCCAAGCTTTTCCTGAGGAAGCTACTGCTATTAAAGAAGCAGATATTATCATGGGCACAAAAGAGCGACTTAAGGTTATTGAACATATAGAAAACTTTAAAGAACGAATGATAACCATATCCCCCCACAGTAAGGAAGATGGCTTTGAAGAAAGTACAGTTAGCCATTATGGGGATAAAACAAGAGCCTTTGTTAAGGTGCAAGAAGGTTGCGACCGATACTGTAGTTACTGTGTTATTCCCTATGCCAGAGGTCATGTCCGTTCCAAAAAACCAGTAGATGTTATAGAGGAAATTAAAGGACTGATAAAAACTGGACATAAAGAGGTTGTTCTTGTAGGGATAAATCTCTCAATGTACGGTAGGGATTTAGACACAGACTTAACCAGTCTAACCCACACCCTATGTAAGATAGAGGGATTAGATAGGATAAGACTAGGCTCTACAGAACCTATGTTGGTAACAGCAGAGAATTTTATTAGCCTATCAGCAGAAGATAAGCTATGTCCACATTTCCATATAGCACTGCAAAGTGGCTGTGACAGCACTCTTAAAAGGATGAAGCGTCCCTACACTACAGCAGAGTATATGGACATTATTAATACGGTTAGAGAAAAATTTAATAATCCAACAATAACCACCGATATTATAGTGGGTTTTCCAGGGGAAACTGAGGAGGAGTTTGCAGAAACGCTAGACTTTGTTAGAAAAGTGGCCCCAAGTGATGTCCACATCTTCCCTTATTCTAAGCGAAAGGGAACAGCTGCCTATGATATGGAGGATCACATATCCCCAGAAATAAAGAAACAGCGAGTGGTGGCATTGTCTAATCTTTGTGATCAGCTTAAAAAGGACTTTCTACACAGTCAGCTAGGCAGTGTAAGTAGGGTGATATTTGAGAGAACGGTCACCGAAGATGGCAGAATGGGACATACAGATAACTACACCCCAGTTTATGTCAGTGACGACCGAGCAGTGGCTGGGGAGATTTACAATGTGCGCATTACAAGCATAACTGATGAGGGTAATCCTATAGGTGAGCTAGTAATTTAATAAAGCTAAATATAATCAAACTGATTATTCAAATTAAAATAATTAAGGATGGAATAAAAGTTTTAAACAAGTTTAAAACTTATCCCTTCCTGGGGGATGCTTAGGGCGATTCGTTCACAAGTTCACTACCGCCCTTATTCGCTATAATGCTCTGATCATTCCTCTGCTAGGAGGATTAGGGCATATTCACTAATCAAGTATAGTCATAGATTTAATAAAATTATATTATATGTCGCAACGCGACGGAATGGAGCAATAAGTTTTAAACAAGTTTAAAACTTATCCCTTCCTGGGGGATGCTTAGGGCGATTC
>CAYJEQ010000009.1:49259-54986 GCA_964369235.1 uncultured Oscillospiraceae bacterium
TAGTCATAGATTTAATAAAATTATATTATATGTCGCAACGCGACGGAATGGAGCATTAAATGGCTGTTAATAGAATTTATGTTGAGAAAAAGAGGGAGTTTGCCGCAGATGCAAACAGAACCTACGCAAGCATTATCTACACCTATCCAGAAAGTGGCGTAACAGGTGTGCGACTACTAAATAGATATGATGTGGAAAATCTATCTAAAGAAGATTTTGACTATGCAGTTAAGACTGTATTTTCCGAGCCACAGGTAGACTATACTTATAATGAAATTCCAGATACTAATGGCTATTTATTAGCTGTAGAGTATCTACCAGGCCAGTTTGATCAGCGTGCAGATTCTGCAGCACAGTGTATACAGCTGTTTACCCAGAAAGAGCGCCCTATTATTACCAATGCAAGAATTTATATCTTTGAAGGGGATATCTCACCAGAGTACCAAGAGAAGATTAAGAAATACATAATTAACCCAGTGGAAAGCCGTCAGGCAAGCCTAGAGCTACCTGAAACACTACAGGCTAACTACCCAGTGCCGGAAGATGTAAAAACTCTAACAGGATTTATCGGACTGGACAGAAAAGGCTTAGAGGAGTTTATCTCAGAGTATGGGCTGGCTATGGATATAGAGGATATTACCTTCTGTCAGAATTATTTTAGAGATACAGAAAACCGTGATCCTTCCATTACAGAAATTAAGATGATTGACACCTATTGGTCAGATCATTGCCGTCATACAACCTTTGCAACTAATATTGATAATGTAGAGATTAAATGTGATTATATCAAAGAAGAATATGAACACTATCTATCTCTAAGAGAGAATTTATACCCAAATAGCAGTCGTCCTATTACCCTAATGGACATGGCAACCATCGGAGCGAAAACTCTGAAAAAAGCAGGTAAGCTAGAGTCCCTAGATGTATCTGAGGAGATTAATGCCTGTTCTGTAAAGATTAAGGTTGACCATGATGGAGTACAGGAAGACTGGCTACTAATGTTTAAAAATGAAACCCACAATCACCCAACTGAGATTGAGCCATTTGGCGGTGCAGCAACCTGTTTAGGTGGGGCAATTCGTGACCCACTATCTGGTAGAAGCTATGTGTATCAGGCAATGAGAGTGTCCGGTGCAGCAGATCCATTTACCACATTAGAAAATACTCTAAAGGGGAAACTGCCACAGAAGAAGCTAACAACAACAGCAGCTGCTGGGTATTCCTCCTATGGTAATCAGATTGGTCTGTGCACAGGTAATGTAAGTGAAATCTACCACCCAGGCTATGTGGCTAAACGCCTAGAAGCAGGTGCAGTAATTGCAGCAGCTCCAGCAGAGAATGTAATAAGAGAAGTTCCAGAAGCTGGCGATGTAGTAATTCTACTAGGTGGTAAAACAGGCCGTGACGGTTGTGGTGGTGCTACAGGCTCCTCTAAATCCCACAGTGTAGATTCCCTAGAAAGCTGTGGTGCAGAGGTACAAAAAGGTAATGCTCCAGAGGAGAGAAAAATACAGCGTCTATTTAGAAATAAAGAGGCTACAACACTTATCCGTCGTTGTAATGACTTCGGTGCAGGTGGTGTATCGGTGGCAATCGGTGAGCTAGCTGATGGGCTGTCCATTAACCTTGATAATGTTACTAAGAAGTACGACGGATTAGATGGTACCGAGCTTGCTATTAGTGAATCTCAGGAGAGAATGGCTGTAGTGGTTAGAGCAGGTGATGTAGATAGATTTATAGCTTTAGCAAATAGTGAAAATCTAGAGGCTAATCAGGTGGCAGTAGTTACAGAGGAAAAGCGTCTAGTAATGCACTGGAGAGGCGTTAAAATCGTCGACCTTAGCCGAGAATTTTTAGATTTAAACGGTGCAGTAAAGCACACTAATATAGTGGTGGAACCACCACAGCAGATTACCTCTGTAGCTAATGGCGATGTTAAAGCACAGTGGTTAGCAATGGCAGCAGACCTTAATATTGCAAGCCAGAAGGGTATGGCAGAGCGCTTTGATGCTACTGTTGGTATGGGCAGTGTTACCATGCCATTTGGTGGAGTTCATCAGCTAACACCTACTCAGGCAATGTCAGCAAAAATCCCAGTGCTTACAGGGGATACAACAACTTGTTCCTTAATGTCATGGGGCTTTAATCCATATCTGTCCTCCCAGTCACCATACCACGGTGCAGTGGCAGCAGTGGTGGACTCAGCAGCAAAACTTATTGCTACTGGTGGTAGCAGAGCTAATATGTGGCTATCCTTCCAGGAGTTCTTTGAGCGACTAGGTACAAACCCATCAAGATGGGGCAAGCCTTTTGCTGCACTACTAGGTGGTATTAAGGCTCAAACAGAGCTAGAAATCGGCGCTATTGGTGGTAAGGATTCCATGTCTGGTAGCTTTGAAGATATTGATGTACCACCAACACTAATCTCCTTTGCAGTTTCTGTAGGAGAAACAGGTAAGATTATTTCACCAGAGTTTAAAAAAGCTGGCAGCACAGTTTACTACATTGCACCTAGCTACAATAAGGACAAACTACCTGATTTTAAAACTGTTCGCAGAGTCTTTGACAAGGTAGAATACCTAATTAACAGTGGTAAGGTAGTGTCTGCTTGGGCTATTGGCATGGGTGGTATTGCACAGGGTATTACCAATATGGCAGTAGGTAATGGTATAGGTTTTGCCTTTGATAAGGCTTGTGAAAAACAGCCATTATTTGATAGCTGTTACGGTGGATTTATCCTAGAAGCAGCTGATAAGCTAGAAAGCACACCAGAGGCAATGGTACTAGGCGTTACAACTAAGGAATACACTGTGAAGTTTGGCGATGATATTATTGACATGGCACAGGTACAAAATATCTGGGAACAGAAGCTAGAGCCTATCTTCCCACGACTAATTAAAATGGAAGAAAAAGAAATCCCAACCTATAGCCACAGTGCTGTAGAAAGGGTTTCACCAGCTATTAAGATAGCAAAACCAAAGGTGCTTATTCCTGTATTCCCAGGTACTAATAGTGAATATGACACAGCTAGAAAATTTGCAGAAGCTGGTGCAGATCCAGAAATGTTTGTAATAAACACCCTAACTCCTGACCATATTGCTCAGTCTGTAGAGGCTTTTGAGAAGATGGTTAAGGCAAGCAATATTATCGCAATCCCTGGTGGATTTTCTGGTGGTGATGAGCCAGATGGTTCTGGTAAATTTATCACAGCTTTCTTTAGAAATCCAAGAATTAAAGATGCAGTAAATGAACTTATTAAAAATGGCGATGGCTTAATGATTGGTATCTGTAATGGTTTCCAAGCACTTATTAAGCTAGGTTTAGTGCCTTATGGTGAGATTATCGACACTGACGAAAACTGCCCAACTATTACATATAATACAATCGGTCGTCACCAATCAGGACTGGTTAACACAAGAATAGCCTCTAACAAATCCCCTTGGCTGATGCATAATAGTGTAGGCGATATACACAGTGTTGCAATATCCCATGGTGAAGGTAGATTTGTAGCAAGCCCTGAGATAGTGGCACAGCTAGCAGCCAATGGACAGATTGCTACTCAGTATGTAGATCTTGCAGGTAATCCAACTATGGATATTAGATACAATCCAAACGGTGCATTAGATGCTATTGAGGGTATCACATCTCCAGATGGTAGAGTATTAGGTAAGATGGGACACTCCGAGCGTTGTGGAGTAAATATCTTTAAAAATATTCCTGGTGAGAAGGATCAGCTAATATTTAAAGGTGCTGTAGACTACTACTCACTATAGTAGTGATTGTTAAAATCTAATTATCGTTAAAATGGTTCTATAGCAATTGTTGGGGGGACTTCCCTCGCCGTCGGCGAGGGAAGTCACCCTAATATGATTTTATAAAGGTTAAGTTGTTGAAGTATGACATAAAATTTGACAAATAGGGATTAATTGTAAGCCATAGGTGTTCACATAAGGATTAGCCCTAATATATATCTACTATAAAATATGGATAAGTTTACAATAAACCCCTATAAATAATCACAGGCATATAGTATGATTAGGTATATATGCTTTAAATTACCACTATTATTAGAAAGTGGTAAATAAAAGTATAAGGTGAAGAAAGGTTAGAAAGGAATGAATATATTATGTCAGACAAAAGAATAAAATTACAGAAATCCCTTACACCAGCCTCAGTATGGGCTATTGCCCTAGGCTCAATAATCGGTTGGGGGTGCTTTATACAGGGGGCAAACTGGACAGCACGAGCAGGAGGCCCATTGCCACTGTTTTTAGGTTTTATTATAGGTGGGGCACTGATGGTTATTATCGGCTATAGCTATTCCTATATGATAGCAAAATTTCCAGTAGCAGGTGGAGAATTTGCCTATGCTTATAAGGGATTTGGTAGGAAATATGCCTATATATGTGGTTGGATGCTTTCACTAGGATATATCTCCATAGTGGCACTTAACGCCACTGCTCTACCACTGCTAGTAAGCTATCTTTTTCCAGGGTTATTGGACTTTGGTTATCTATACACCGTTGCTGGCTATGATGTTTTCTTAGGTGAGGCAATGCTGTCTTGTATAGCCATTGTAATATTTGGAATTATGAACTACCGAGGTGTACGAAGTGCTGGCAATCTACAGCTAATGATGGTACTTATTATGTGTGGTGCTGTACTAGTTTCAGTAGCTGGTGTGGTATTTACAGGTAGCTTTAACCCTCAAAGCCTTACACCCTACTACGGTGAAGGCAAAAGCTTCGCTGGTGGTTTTCTATCCATTATTGCCCTAGCACCTTTTTTATATGTAGGATTTGACTGTATACCTCAAACAGCAGAGGAATACGATTTTCCCCCAAGTAAATCAAAACTGTTAATAACTTCTTCCATTGTATCAGGTGCCCTTATCTACTGTGCAATGTCTTTAGTTACCGTTGTGGTACTGCCTTGGGGTAGCCTTGCTACTATGGTGGATAGTGTAGGTAATGCTGTTAGCTGGCACACCGGTGCTGTTTTAGAGCTTGCCATGGGTAGGTTAGGGGTGGTATTTGTTGCCCTTGCTGTTACTATGGGGATTTTTACTGGGCTTAACGGATTCTACCTAAGCTCTAGCAGACTGCTTTTTGGCATGGCTAGGGCAGAGATGCTTCCTAAGGCATTTGGCAAGGTGCATGACAGATTTAAAACCCCTCACAACTGTATTGTCTTTACAATGATGCTTTGCCTAATCTGCCCATTCTTCGGTAGACAGGTTGTAAGCTGGGTGGTGGATATGTGCTCTGTAGGTACAGCCTTTGGCTATTTCTTTACCTGTGCTACAGCATACCTACTATGTAAAGGCTCAAATAGGAAAGAGGAAATCAACGGCATAAGACCTATAACTGCCTTAATAGGTGGGTTTATTTCCTTTGGGATACTGCTATTATTAGTAGTTCCTAGCTCACCAGCCTTTATGGGCATAGAGAGTTTTATGGCTCTTGCTATATGGGTAGCCTTAGGGATAATATTCTACCTACTATCCTATAAATCCTTTATAAATATCCCAAAATCCCAGATGGATTATATGATATTAGGGGAGTTTAAAGATTTATAATAAAGGCTATATAGCAAATATTGGGGTAGTACCCCAATAGAATTTTACCCCAGCAATTAATATAGAGTCATAATAAAAAAAGCCCCTATTCAGTATTGAAGTGACCCCAAAAAGTTAGACGTGATATTTTATTTAAATTGTACAAATTG
>CAYJEQ010000010.1:0-32570 GCA_964369235.1 uncultured Oscillospiraceae bacterium
CATTATAATATTGTGTAGTTTATCAATAGTAATTTAGGTTACAAGGTGATATAATAAGTACAGAGATTAGAAATAAAGATAAATTACTACTTAGCAGCAATAAATGTGACTTACAACTTGATTTTGCCCTGTGACATAATTAATCTGTTAACTTGTGAATGGAGAAGTATAATGTATAGAAGTAACAATAAGGGGTTTACACTTATTGAGCTAATAATAGTAATCGCTATTATAGCCATACTGGCAGCAGTAGTTACCCCTCAATATTTAAAATATGTGGAACGAGCTAAAGAAAGCAACGATGTTTCTATAGCTAATTCACTAATTAAAATTGCCTCACTTGCATTAGTAGATCCTAGTAATAATGTTCCAGCAGGTGCAATAATAGAGGTAGCATGGTCTACTGACGGTCAGCATTCTAAAGATGGTGCCTTAATAGTGCGCTCACCTGTATGCTACTCACCACTGTGGTCTGGGGGAGGTAGCTGGGGAGATGCTACATTATTTGAAAAATTAGACAAAGAGCTATCAGAGATGATGAGTATATCTGCTACAGGTGATACTAATACCAGCTCTATAGACTATTATGGATATTTAATGGATGATGCCCAGTCGGTGGTAGGGAATACTGATGATTTTATTATCCACATAGATACTACAACTGGACAGGTAGCTGTTTCCAATGAATCACTACCATGGGTAACTAAGCTTGGTATTTCAGCAATGACCTAAAATAGAAATTAACTACTATCTAGCAGTTGGCTAGATTAAAACAGAGAGTTTGACAATATAGAAATAGGAAGTAAGGGTAGATGGTTTTATTCATCTACCCCTACTTCTTTTTCTTCTTAATTGTAATTTTACCCCAACATTTGCTAAAAAACCTAATTATATAATTTTACTTAGGATTTTATAAAAAGCCTCGAAAACTTTACCTCAATATTTGATAATGAGCTAAATATTTTAAGGTGTATCCTCCTGTAATCGAGAATACACCTTAAACATTTCTTATTATTATAATTTACCTATAGAAAAGTAGATTAGAGTATTAATACTTTTCAACTCCATCAGCTGTAATCTTAGCATGGATTAATACAGCTTCATTAGGGGCTGTTTCTTTAATGGTAATAGCTGAGTTTAGTTTAGTCATTGCAGATGCTACTGAGGACTGGTCATTGGTGTAAAGAGTTGCGATTACATCGCCTTTTGAGATTTTATCACCTACATTTTTATGTAGTATTATACCAGCACCAAAATCAATAGGGCTTTCCTTAGTTTCTCTGCCAGCCCCTAGTATTACCGATGCAATGCCACAAGCTTCGGTATCCATACCGTAGATGTAACCATCTTCTGTAGCTACAAGATCTTCTGTTACAGATGCACCATCAAATCTGCTGTAGTCATCGATTACTAGGGCGTCCCCACCTTGTGAAGTAATCATCTCTCTTAACTTATTAAGGGCTTTTCCAGAGGAAATAGACTCACGAGCCATAGTTTCAGCAGTGTTATAGTCCACGCCTTTTCCCAGTACAATCATATTACTAGCCAGTGCAATACAAACCTCAGTTAAATCAGCAGGGCCTTTACCTTTTAGGGTGTCAATGGCTTCAATAACCTCTAGGGCATTGCCAATGGCATGGCCTAGTGGTCTATCCATGTCAGTAACAAGGGCAGCAGTGTTTCTACCTACTGAATTACCGATTTTAACCATCTCCTGAGCCAAAGCAATGGAATCATCTACAGTTTTCATAAAGGAGCCACTACCTGTTTTGACATCTAGTAGTATAGCATCACTGCCAGCAGCAATTTTTTTAGACATAATGCTTGCTGCAATTAGTGGAATGGAATCAATAGTTGCTGTTACATCTCTTAGGGCATATAGCTTCTTATCGGCTGGGGTAATATTCCCAGACTGACCGATAACACAGATACCTGTATTATTTACAATAGAGAAAAATTCATCAGCTTCCATAGAGGTTCTAAAACCTTTAATAGCCTCAAGTTTATCTACTGTACCACCTGTGTGGCCTAAACCTCTACCGGACATTTTAGCCACTGGAATACCACAGCTGGCAACTATAGGGGTAATAATCATAGTAGTCTTATCACCTACACCACCTGTGGAGTGTTTGTCAACCTTAATGCCTTTAATTGGGGATAAATCCACCATATCACCAGATTTGGCGATTTCTAGGGTAAGGGTGGAAGTTTCCTCAGGGGTAAGGCCTTTAAAATAAATAGCCATTAACAGGGCAGACATCTGATAATCAGGGATATTTCCTAGAGTGTATTCCCTAACAATCCATACAATTTCATCGGTTGTAAACAGTTCCCCGTCACGCTTTTTTTGAATTAAATCATACATTCTCATGGTTATATAATCCTTTCTATAGTGGGTGTATATATCTTTGTTATGTAGCTTAGCATATAATAATTACATAGTATATACTAAAAGGAGGCTAGACTGTGAATACTGTAGTTTTAATATCTTTGATAGCAACTGCTATTGCAGATAAACTTGATAACAATCAGTTGGATTTGGCAGCAGTACTACTTACACAATTAGCAGATACATTAGCAACTATTGCTGTAGAGCGTAGTATAGTGGCAGACAAGTGTAATTAATATATTAAATGCTAAGGAGTTTCTTGTAAAACTCCACTCCATGTACTAAGGCATTCTCATCAAAGTCAAAGGTGTCAGCATGTAGTGGAGTATCCACCCCAATGCCTAAAAAGAAAAAGAATAGCTTACTTTTTGTCCCGTAGAAGGAGAAATCCTCACCTGTCATAGATGGCTCCTCTAATACTGTAATGTCACTGGAGTATCTATCCATAATGCTAGTAAAAAGCTCACTGTCATTAATCAGTGGTGGATAGCCTTCGGCAATGGTAATCTGAAACTGACAACCTGTTTCTTTTTCTATCTGAGTAGCAATCTGGAAAAGCCTATCTTTCATAAAGTTAAAGGTATCTATATCAAAGGCTCTCATACTGCCCTTAATATATGTATAGGCGCTAATGGCATTGCCAACTGTACCACTGTGCATTTTGCCAAATTTAAGCAGTCTAAATATCTCACTATCCAGCTCATTAGCTTCCATCTCATAGGCAGATAGTAGGAATTTCGCCCCAGCTACCATAGCGTCCCTACCCTGTGAGGCTTTTGCAATATGGGTGCTTAGCCCTTTAATTTCGATAACAACTTCACTGCATTTGGACATCATGCCACCATCTCTAGCACCTATAGTGCCTACTGGTAGGTCTGGCCATAGATGACAGCCATAGGTACGGATAATATTATACTCTTCATAAATTCCACTATTGCAGATATCCCTAGCCCCACCAATAGACTCCTCTGCTGGTTGGAAGATAACCATAACATTGTACTTAGGTTTTTCAGTAATATTATCTAGGTACTGGGCGAAGGTCAGTAACATTGCCATATGTCCATCATGACCACAGCCGTGCATCATACCCTCATGGGTGGAGGTGTAATCATGGGTGTTTTTTTCCACAATAGGTAGGGCGTCCATATCACTGCGATAGGCAATAGTTTCACTGCCACCAAAATTAAAATACCCACACACTGCATTGGTATCAGGATATATTAGCTTACAGCTTAGTTTTTTTAGTATATTATCAACATATTCAAAGGTAAGAGGAAGCTCCTTATCAATCTCAGGGATTTTATGTAAATCCCTACGGTATTTAGTTAATTTATCAATCACTTTAATTTGTTCCTTTCAAATAATTGCTCTATTTATTATTATAGTTGTTTTATAGGATTTTTACAAGGGGTATAGAGAGTTAACATAGACAATCTTGTAAGGGAGAAAAGTAAATGATATAATAAACACAATATAACTTTATCTAAGCTTTAAGGACAGAAGGTGTTTATTATAACCTAAAGCTGTGCTTTAGGTTTGATGCCTAGGAGGATTATATAACAGTGATAGATACTAGGAGGATATATGGAGATAAATTATAAAGCATGGGCAGATAGTGCTGTAACACACGCAAAGAGCTTAGGGGATTTTACACTGGACTATACAGCTGAGAGCATAGATGAGGTGGAGTATATACTGTCATATATCCACAGTAAAAAGGATATGTTTAAGGATGAAGAGCAGTTATTTAATTTTTCCCGTTGTTATGGCATATACATAGGCGAAACCATGTTAAGAAATGGTCTAAGTGATTATGGCTATAGTTGGAAAAATGATGGAGATATGGATGTTTTAGTTTTAGAAAAAAGTCAGATATCACCTATTACTAAAGTTTTAAAGCGTATACAAAATGGTTTAGAGGATAATGTGGCAAGCTTTTATAAGATAGTTATAGAGTTTGTTCAGGGGAAAATCCCTACTGAAAAGGTACATCGCAGTATTAATGTAGAGATGTCAACTAATCAGAATGTTATTGATATGGGGTATAAATCCATTGGTGGGTTAATAGATTTTCTAGGGGATAAAACCCTTAGCTGGATAAAGCTAAATTCCCATGATGGCAGTATGATGATAACAGCACTGGAAGAAGGGTATGATATTGAGATTGTAATTAACAAAAATATGGGTAATGATGCAACCTATGAAATTAAATCTATTAATCTAGCAGATGTTAAAGAGATAGTTTTACAGTATTATAAAAATATCACCGAAGAAACTTTAATTGATGGGATTAAAGGTAGTTATCCTATAAATAAGATATAATTTAATAAATTTTATCAGTTATAAGATTTTAGCCAATTAACCTATTGACAAAACCCTCATTTGTATGGTAACATTTTAGCTAGATAGAGGATGCAGAAACGACACCCCTGTAGGAGCCGACAGGCAGTGATTACAGAGTGGTAGCAATTTTGCCGAATTTAATAGATAGGTATATCTGTTAAATGGGGTTATGGAGAATATCCATAAAACTGTCTGTACAGGGAGTTTTCCCTGCAGGAGTGCTGTCGGTTAATTTGATATGTTATAGCTATATGTATGGCTTTACTCAAATCCAACCAGACAGGCCTTGCCTGTCTTTTTTGTTTTTCAGAAAAATTTGAAAGAATAAACACCGAAAGAAGGGTTGGTTTGTATGAAATTAAAAGGATTAAAAGGCTCTATAGTAGCCCTAGTTACACCATTTAATGTGGATGGTAGTGTAGATTATAATAAACTGGCAGAGCTAATAGAATGGCATATTGACAGTGGCACTGCAGCGATTTTAACACTAGGTACAACTGGGGAAAGCTCCACCATGACACAGGAAGAAGATGATGCAGTTTGTCAGTTTACCATTGATAAGGTAGCTGGCAGAGTACCTGTAATAGCAGGATCTGGCTCTAACTGTACACAGGTAATGCTAGAGAGAAGTATTAAGTATCAAGAGATGGGTGCCGATGGGCTACTTATTATCTCACCATACTACATAAAGGCAAATGATGAGGGTATGTACCATCACTTTGCTACTGTTGCCGATGCAGTAAATATCCCTTGTATACTTTATAATGTACCAGGGAGAACAGGCTGTAATATATCAGAAAATGTAGTAAAAAGACTTAGCACCCATCCTAATATCTGTGCTATTAAAGAAGCCTCAGGTAATATGAGTTATGTGGCTAAGATTTCTAGATATTTAACTGAGGATTTTGCCCTATATAGTGGGGAAGATGATCTAGTAGTTCCAATGCTGTCCCTTGGTGCTTCTGGAGTAATATCAGTGGCAGCCAATGTTATGCCAGCACAGGTACAAAACATGGTAATGGATTATCTTAATGGCGAAACTAACAAAGCAAGCAAAACACAGCTAAGACTACTTAGACTAATAAATAATCTATTTACTGAGGTTAATCCAATACCTGTAAAAACTGCACTGGGTTTAATGGGTAGATGTAATGATACAATGCGACTACCACTATACCAGATGAGTAAGCCAGCTAAAGATGACCTGGAAGCTGCCATGAAGGAAGTAGGACTTATCTAAGGCTTTAGTTATAGCTAAAATAAAAAGGGGTAATACCAAGATGAAATTAATGCTAATAGGCTCAGGACGAATGGGCTGTTTTATAAGAGATCTAGCAGTAGAAGCTAGTGATACTGTAGTAATGATGGTAGATGAGAGCAATATAGCACAGCTAGAAACAATGGATAAGATAGCAGATGTTATAATAGATTTCTCAGTGCCAGGAGCCCTACCACAGCTGTCCCAGTATGTTAAGAGAACAGGTACTGCCTTAGTAAGTGGTACAACGGGCTATAGCACAGAGGAGCTAGAAAGCCTTAAATCTCTAGGGGGAGATGCGGCTGTTTTATACAGTGCTAACTATTCATTTGGGGTGGCTGTAATGAGAAAGATCCTAGAGCAGTTTTCTCAGTCTATGTTAGGTGCAGGCTTTGAGGTAGAGATGGTGGAAGCTCACCACAGCAAAAAGGTAGACTCACCAAGTGGCACAGCGAAACTACTAATGGATGCAGTAGATCCTAATAAGGAGCTAACACCTGTATATGGTAGAAGTGGTATCTGTGGCGCAAGGGATAAAAAGGAATTTGGTGTTCACGCAGTAAGAGGTGGCACAGTAGCTGGAACTCACAGTGTGAGTTTTTATGGGGAAGATGAGAGTATTGAGATTACCCATACAGCAACAAGCAGAAGAATTTTTGCAGCAGGTGCCCTAGGGGCAGCAAGAAAGCTAAAAGATAAGCCTAAGGGTTTATATACATTTGATCAAATTATGTTTTAATTTGGCGATGGGTAAGGGCGATTCGCTCACATGTTCACTACCGCCCTAATCCCCTATAATGCTCTTATCACTCCTCTACTCTGGGGGATAAGAGTAAATTTAAATTATTATTTTAAGCCGACCCAGAGCGGCGGAATGGAGCATTAAAATGGATGCATACGAAATTATCAAGTATATTAGCGAGTCAACAAAGAAAACCCCAATAAAACTATTTATTAAGGAAAAATCTCCAATAGACTTCCCTAACTGCAAAGTTTTTGGTGTGGGAGATAAGGTAGTTTTTGGTGATTGGTCTGATATAGAGCCTGTACTAGAAGCAAACAAAGACAACATCATCGATGTAGTTATCGAGAATGACTGTAGAAATAGTGCTATTCCACTACTGGATATGAAGAATATCAAGGCTAGAATTGAGCCAGGTGCTATGATTAGAGAACAGGTAGAAATAGGCGATAATGCTGTTATTATGATGGGTGCTATTATTAATATTGGTGCAGTTATCGGCAGTGGCACAATGATTGACATGGGCGCTATTCTAGGTGGTCGTGCAACAGTTGGTAAGAACTGCCACATCGGTGCAGGTGCTGTACTGGCTGGGGTAATCGAGCCTCCAAGTGCATCTCCAGTAGTGGTAGAGGACAATGTTCTAATCGGTGCTAACGCAGTAGTAATCGAAGGTGTTCGCATTGGTGAGAACTCTGTAATCGCAGCTGGTTCCATCGTTATTGAAGATGTTCCAGCAAATAGCGTAGTTGCTGGTGTACCAGGCAGAGTTATTAAGCAAAAGGACGAAAAAACAGCTTCCAAAACCGAACTAATGGAAGCACTAAGAACACTATAATAATAGTAATAATTCCCCTGCCTTTGGTGGGGGAATAGTTATATAAATAGGGCAAGCTGAGAGAAAGGCGTGGACAATAAAATGAATAAAAAAGCACTTCCCTTTAATAAAACCCAGTTAGAGGAGATAATAAAAGAGTATCCAACACCATTTCATATTTATGATGAAAAGGCAATAAGAGAAAACCTTAAAAAAATCCACAAGGCATTTAGTTGGAATAAAGGGTTTAAAGAATATTTTGCAGTAAAAGCTCTACCTAATCCGGCAATTCTATCGGTATTAAAGGATGAGGGCTGTGGCACTGACTGCGCATCTATGACCGAGCTTATGCTTAGTGAATATGTAGGCATAACAGGGGAGAATATTATTCTTACCAGTAATGAAACTCCAGCAGAGGATTTTATAAAGGCAAAAGAGCTAGGTGCTATTATAAACCTAGATGACATAAGCCATATTGAATTTGTAGAAAAACACTGTGGAATACCAGAAACCATCTGTTGTAGATATAATCCAGGGGAGTTTGGTATTACCAATGATATTATGGGTAATCAGGCTGATACAAAATTCGGCATGACTAAGGCACAGCTATTACAGGCATTTGCCACACTAAAAGCTAAAGGTGTTAAAAAATTTGGTATCCATGCTATGTTAATGAGTGCCGAACTTACCACCCAGTATTACCCTGAGCTTGCTAGGGTGCTATTTAATCTTGCACTAGAGGTTAAAGAGGCAGTAGATGTGGATATTAGCTTTGTGGATTTTGGTGGGGGTATTGGTATACCTTATCTACCAGAGGAAAACCCTGTTGACATACTGCTAATTGGTGATGAGGTTAGAAAGGTATACCAGGAGATTATAGCTCCTACTGGTATGGAGATTGCTATATTTACCGAGATGGCAAGATTTGTAACGGGCCCTTATGGCTACCTAGTAACTAAGGTTATCCACACCAAAGAAATATACAAAAGCTACCTAGGAGTAGATTCCTGTTCCTGTGATTTAATGCGACCTGCAATGTATGGCTCCTATCATCATATTACAGTAATGGGCAAGGAAGAAAACCCACTGACTAATATCTATGATGTAACAGGATCACTGTGTGAGAATAACGATAAATTTGCAGTTGATAGAAAGTTGCCAGAAACTACCATTGGTGATATAATAGTTATACATGATACAGGTGCCCACGGATATTCTATGGGATATAATTATAATGGCAGATTAAAAAGCGCTGAAATACTACTGGAAACCACAGGTAAAGTAAGACTTATCAGAAATGCCGAAACCCCTAAGGATTATTTTTCTACCTTAGCAGGGCTGTATCCTGATTTAGGGTAATTCTAAACAAGCGATAATAGGCTAGTTACTACCGATAAGTGAAAGGAATGAACATAATATGGATATGATAAATCGCCTTAACCCTTTAGCAAAAAGGCTAAAAGCCAGTGGAATTAGAAAATTTGCAGCACTAGCAAAGGCTAAAGAAGGATGTATAGGGCTAACTTTAGGTGAGCCTGATTTTAACACACCTGAGAATATCAAAGAAAAGGTAAAAGAATCCCTAGATAAGAACATGACTCACTATCCTGAGAATTCTGGGTATTTATTCCTTAGAGAATCAATCTCAAAGTACGAGAAGGAGGTTAATAACCTTGACTACTCTCCAGAGGAAATAGTAGTTACCTGTGGTGCAACTCAGGCACTATACTCTACATTTTATAGTGTGCTAGAACAGGGTGATGAGGTAATTATACCTACACCAGATTTTCTATTATATGATATTCATATAGAGATGTGTGGGGCTAGTTGTGTACTGCTAGATACTACTAAGGACGCCTTCCAGATAACAAGAGAGGCACTAGAGGCTGTTTATAGCGAGAAAACCAAAGCTATTATACTAAACTCTCCAAACAATCCATCAGGATGTTTATACACCAAGGAAACCCTTGAGGTAATCCACGAGTTTTTTAAGGATAAGCCTGTATTTATTATCTGCGATGATGTTTATCGTCAGCTTATCTTTACAGATGAATATAAAGCTTTTGCCGATTATCAGGATATGAGGGATAAAATTATTGTGGTGCAAAGTTTCTCAAAACCTTATTCTATGACAGGTTGGAGAGTAGGCTATATTATGGCTGATAAATCCATTATTACAGCGTTAGGATTTGCACATCAGTATATGATAACCTCCATACCTGCCTTTGTACAGGAAGCCTGTGTAGAAGCTTTAAATACCGATGTATCCGACATGGTAGAAACCTACAGAAAGCGTCGTGACTATGTGTATAACAGACTTGTAGACATGGGAATGGAAGTTTATAAGCCAGAAGGTGCTTTCTATGCTTTCCCATCTGTTAAGCAGTACGGAGTAACTTCAGAGGAGTTCTGCGAGGATCTAATAGATAAGGTGGGATTAGCACTTATTCCAGGGGTGTTCTTTGGCAGTGAGGGATATGTGAGAATGACCTATTGCTATAGTGACGAAATCCTAAAAGAAGCTATGGACAGGCTGGAAAGCTATATTAACATGATTAAAAAATAAAAGTCCTAGCTATATAGAGTTATAAAGGGGTGTATTTTCTTGCTGTTTGTAAGGGAATATGCCCCTATATTTTATAAAATTACCCAATATAGACTAAAACTATAAAAGGATAAGTAATAGATAATTTACTTTTTTCTAGTAAAGTGATATTATCAAACTATAAACTGGAAAGGAACTGTAATATGAAAAGAAAATTTATACTAGAAGATTACTACAGAATAGCAAATGCAAACAATCCACAGCTTTCCCCAGATGGCAGTAAAATAGCCTTTATTAAATCCTTTATGAACAAAGAAACCGACCAAAATCACAGTGAACTGTGGATGATGGATAGAGATAATAACCTAAATCTTATTACAGGAGAGGGCAGTAGCAATACTAGTCCTAAATGGTCACCTGATGGCAGTAAATTAATGTATCTATCTAATAGAAATGGCAAGAATGAGATTTTCATTACTGATATAAATACTAATACCACTAAGGTAGTATCCATGGATTTTCCAACAATATTTCCTCAGTGGTCACCTAATGGCGAGATGATTGCATTTTTCTCCTTTGAAAAAACAGGGGAGAAAACCCCAGCTAGATATGTAACTAGGGCAAAGCAGTTTGACGATGCAACCATGACTTATGTAGACGAAAATAGAAAAAAACGCCTATATGTATATAGTATTAAAGAGGAAACCATTACAAAAATTCTTCCTGATGATTTTAGACTAGAAGATCCTGAATTAGGTGGGATTTTATATCCATCATGGTCTAGTGATAGTAGCCGTATAGCTTTTGTAGGAAGAATGCAGGAGGAATACGAAGCAGAGTTTAAAGGCTATAAAGCTAATATCTATGTAACGGATTTACTGGGCAATGTACAGGGTTATAGAGATGTAGATGGCATGGCTGGAAGCCCTATATGGTCAGCAGATAATAAGGATATTATCTTTATTGGCCACAAGGAGGACTATTCCCATGCAACCAGCATGAAAATCTGCAAAATCAACCTAGAAACTAGAAAATTTCATGTACTGACACAGGAAGCAGATTTACATACAGCTTTTACCACCCTTAATGACTGTGGGCCTTGGCTTGCTGGTGGTGATGGATACCCTAAACAGGATGGGGATTTAATCTATTTCCTAGCAGCTGATAGAGGGGCAACTAATATCTTTACTGTGGATATTAACACAGATGAAGTTAAAAAAATAGTTGGTGGCAGAAGAAATATCTATAGCTTTAGTAAACAGGGACAGGAGATTGTATACGCCTACACCTCTATGGAAGAACCTAGCCAAATAGCCATATACAATATAGACACAGCAGAGGATAAGGCTATAACCAGTCTTAATAGCTGGATTACTGAGGAGATTATACTGGCAGAGCAGATACACTTTGAATATAAGGTAGGCCCTTATACCACCGATGGCTGGATTACAAAACCAGCTGATTTAAAAGCTGGTGAAAGCTGTCCTACAGTGCTAAGTATTCATGGTGGCCCATATATGCAGTATGGCTGGGCATTTACCTTTGAAAATGAGCTTTTTGCTGCTAATGGCATTGCTGTAGCCTACACTAATCCAAGAGGTAGCAGAGGTTATACCGAGCAGTTTGGATATGAGCTTCGTGGTCATGTAGGTACACCAGCCTATGAGGATTTAATGAAGTTTATGGATATAGTTTCTACCTATGATTTTGCTGATAGTGAGAGATTTGGGGTAACGGGGCAGAGCTATGGTGGATATATGACTAACTGGATTATTACCCAGACTAATAGATTTAAAGCAGCAGTGCCACAGTCCTCAGTATCTAACTGGATGACTATGTGTGGTATGGCTGATATGGGCTACCTATCCCGTAGATTACTGCTACAGGAAGACCACAAGGAGCTTATCCACCTGTGGGAAATGTCCCCAATGGCACATGTGAAAAATGTTACAACACCTACATTATTTATACACTGTGAGAATGATTACCGTTGTCCTATGGAACAGGCACAGCAGATGTACACAGCCCTTAAATGGAATGGCTGTGACACAAAGATGCTAAGGTTCCCTAATTCCAATCACGGTATGCTAAGAAATGGCAAACCTTCATTAAAGGAGTTCCGTTTACAGGAAATGATAGGCTATTTTAAAAATTACCTATAAATATAGCTAAGGCAAAAGAGCCAAAATCTAGTTTAATTCTAGATTTTGGCTCTTTGTTGATTTAATTATTAGATGATTACTTTATAAGATGTACATCAAGCTGATTAAATGGAATGGAGATACCTTCCTTATCAAAGGCAAGTTTAACTTCTTCCATCATGTAAAACTTAAGATCCCAGTAGTGGTCTTTGTTAACCCATAGTCTTGTAGCGATGTTTACAGAGCTTGCGCCATGTTCGCTAACTCTAGCAAATGGAGGCTGTGGATCATTAGATACCATACCACTTCTTTCTGCTACTTCTAGGATAATAGCCTTAGCCCTCTGGAAATCATCAGAGTAACCAATACCAAAGGTAAGGTCAAGTCTGCGTCTAGGCTCAGCGCTATAGTTAACAATTTTGGATTTTACAATGTCCCCATTAGGGATGAAAATCTTCTTGTTATCAATAGTGTTTAGTGTGGTGTACACTGTGCCGATTTCAGTAATAGTACCTTCTTCATCACAAGCATTTAGGTAGTCACCTACTGTAAATGGCTTGGTGAAAAGCATCATAAGACCACCAGCAAGGTTGGATAAGCTATCCTGGAATGCCAGTGAAACTGCTAGACCTACAGCACCTAGAGCGGTGATAATAGATGTAGTTTTTACCAGTCCACTTAGATCTAGACAGCTAATACCTAGGAATACTATTAAAGTAATTCTAGTAACCGAAACGATAAATGGATGTAGGGTGGATTCAACATGTGCTCTGCTTAGACCTTTTCTAACAAGTCCCATGGATTTGTTAATGATTTTGTAACCGATAAAAAATACCACTGCTGCTAGCAGGATATTACTAGCGCCTGCCGCGATAAAACTAGTAACGGTATTAATTAGGTTTTGAATTGTTGCTTGCATATAAACTTTCTCCTTTTTGTTTTTTTGAAAAATCATTATACTATAAATATAACCTAAAATCAATACAAAATTTAGGTAAATAAGCCTATTACACAGTATTTACCCTAAAAAATCCAAAATAACTTATGTAGAAATGCTTTTACAAAGTGGGAAACTGTGGTATAATATACTATGTATGAGAAGACACCGTAAGAACTGAGGTATCACAGTGAATAATTCCCTAAAAAATAAGTATATCCAAACTAAACAAAAAGCCATTAGCAGTTATTTTAGTAGGATGAACAGTATGCAGCTAGAGGCTGTGACACAGGTAGATGGGCCTGTGCTAATTCTAGCAGGGGCAGGTAGTGGTAAAACTACCGTCCTAGTTAACCGTATTGCCAATATGGTTAATTTTGGAGATGGTTACAACAATGATTTTATGCCAGAATATATAAGTGATGAACATATCACAGCAGTAGAAAAAGCAGTAGCAGAAAATAATCTATCCAAAGAACTACTTAAAGAGTTTACAGGAAACAAGGGGATTACTCCTTGGAATATCCTAGCTATAACCTTTACTAACAAGGCTGCAGGAGAGCTTAAGGAGCGTCTTGTTACCATGTTAGGTGATGAAGGGGATAGTGTTAATGCGTCAACTTTTCATAGCTTTTGTGTAAGACTGCTTCGCCGAGAAGGGGAAAAATCTGGTTTTACCTCTAGCTTTGCTATCTACGACACCGATGATTCTATGAGAATGTTAAAGGACATCTACAAGAGTCTTAGCGTTGATGATAAGATGTTGCCTGTTAGAGGAACACTTAGTGAGATGGGTAGACTAAAGGACAGTATGATAAGCCCAGAAATGGCAGTGGAGCAGTATGCTTCTGACTTTAGAATGTCGAAAATTGCCGAAGTATACACCGAGTATCAGCGTCGTTTAGCAGCAGCTAATGCCATGGACTTTGATGATATTATCTATCATACAGTTAGACTTCTTAGTGATAATCCAGATGTGCTGGACAAATACCGTAACTGGTACAAATATATAATGGTGGACGAGTATCAGGACACCAACCACGCCCAATACCTACTTATAGGTATGCTTTCTGGAGGTCATAAAAACCTATGTGTAGTAGGTGATGATGATCAGAGTATCTATAAATTTAGAGGGGCAACTATAGAAAATATCCTAAACTTTGAAAAGCAGTTTGCAAACTGTAATGTAATAAGACTAGAGCAAAACTATCGTTGTACTCAGAATATCCTAGATGCTGCTAATGGGGTAATATCCAATAACACAGCTAGAAAGGGTAAAACTCTATGGACTGATAATGGTGATGGTGAGAAGATTCACATTATGCGTCTGAGAGATGAGTTTGAGGAAGGCAGATATATTGGGGATAAGATTGCCACAGCAGTAAATGAAGGTGGTAAATTCTCAAATAACGCCATACTATATAGAATGAATGCCCAGTCCAATGCTATTGAGAAGGTACTGCTTAGAAGTGGTATTCCTTATAGAATTTTTGGTGGGATAAAGTTCTATGAGCGTCTAGAAATTAAAGATATAGTAGCATATCTAAGTGTTATAAATAATACAAGGGATACACTGCGTCTAAAGCGTATAATAAATCAGCCTAAAAGAGGCATTGGTGACGCCACCCTTAACACCTGTGAAAATATAGCTAATACTCTAGGGATTAGTCTATATGAGGTGCTACAAACAGCAGACCAGTACGCACCTATCCAGAAAAAGTCTAAGCCACTAATGGCATTTGCCAAATTAATGGATGATTTAATAGAATATAGCGAAAATCACAGCACCTCAGAGCTATTTGACCTACTATTAGAACATAGTGGATACACTGAGTTTTTAAAAACTCAGGGATTAGAAGGCAGAAATAGACTAGAAAATGTATATGAGCTAAAATCCAATATAGTAAGCTATGAAAGTAATAATGAAGAGCCAAGCCTATCTGGATTTTTAGAGGAAATTGCTCTGTACACCGACCTAGACAGATATGATGCAGATAGCGATGCTGTAATTATGATGACTTTACACTCTGCTAAGGGGTTAGAGTTTGACAATGTATTTATCTCTGGTATGGAGGAAGGTATATTCCCAGGAACACAGTCCCAGTTTGATGATAAGGAGTTAGAGGAGGAGCGTCGTCTTGCCTATGTGGGAATTACAAGAGCTAAGAAAAACCTAGTTATAACTAGCTCAGGACAAAGACTACTATATGGTAAAACCAATGTTAATCCCCTAAGCCGATTTGCTAAGGAAATCCCAGAGGCGCTGGCAATAATAGAAGATCAAACTGTAAGAATAGTGGATAGCAATCCATATGCTTCCCTAAAGGCAAGCCCAACCTCATCAAAAACCATCGGCGTAGGTGTAGTAAATAAAACAGCAACAAAAGCCACTCTGCCAACACTGGAAATTGGTGACAGAGTTAAACATAAGATGTTTGGAGCTGGTGAGATTACAGGCATTACCCCAATGGGTGGTGACAAGCTAATTGTAATATCCTTTGATGATGGCAATCAGCGTAAACTAATGGCAAATATGGGTAAACTAGAAAAGATATAATCCCAAAGGCAAATTTTAAATTAACCAGTAAGAAAAACTTAAATAAATAGGCACATTTTCTACAAATTCTCATAGAATATAAGGATACTTATTTTACTTAGCTTTCCTAAAATTCTAATGGTAGGAGGATTTATATGTCAGTGCCTAAAGACAATACAACAACTGCTGTAGGTGCTAACTGCTTTAAAGAAGCTGTGTGCATCGACACTAAACGAATTTACGACTCCTGTAGCGACAAAGACTGCTTAGATGATCTACAGGTCTACTTTACCGATTGTGACCAGAAGATAGTTGACTGCGCTACCAGTGTAAGGGTAAAAGGCTGTGAAATTTTAAATGTATACTTAGATGTTGAACCAATCCCCTTTAACAAGGGATTCTATTCGGTGGATATTACCTTTTTCTTTGAGGTTAAGCTCAGTGCATACACTGCACCACTTACCCCACCACTAAATGTAAAAGGTGTATCAATATTCTCTAAGAAGGTAATACTTTACGGCAGTGAGGGCAATGTGAGAACCTTCTCCTCAGACAGCTGTAGAACCAGTGATGTATGCACCACAACTGCACTGCCAAAAGCTACTGTACAATGTGTAGATCCAGTTAGCCTAGCAGTAAGATTAGTGGAAAAATGTGATTTTGTACCAGAGCCAATCTGTGATATTCCACATTGTGTAAGTAACTGTTTCGAGGGGATATTTACCACAGTTAGACCGGAAAAAACCGTCTATATTACCCTAGGTCTTTTTACAATAGTACAGCTGGAGAGAAGTGTTCAGATAATGATACCAGCCTACGATTTCTGTGTACCAGGCAAGGAAAGTGTAGGAACAAACACCGATGACCCATGTGAACTATTTAAGAAGATTAAATTCCCAACAGATGCCTTTTTCCCACCTAGACTGGAAGATCTAACCGATAATTAATGCTTACTGAATAACTGTGTGCTTAGCACACAGTTAACAATCGCCACAATATTGTGGCGATTTAACCTCAAAACAAGGGTGTTTTGAGGTTAACAGGTGCATTGATTTACAGTCTGCCTGAATTTGGAGCTATACTCCAAATTCAGAGTGCAAAGTTTTTATAATAATGGATTAAAAACTTTGCACTTCTAAACACCCAAAAACATATTAAATAAACCTATAAGTATGTTTTTGGGTTGTTCAGCAGACTTTAATTAAAGTTAATGGCTATGCTGTGCCTCTAATAGGGTACAGCATAGTTTAGAGTTTAAAGGATGTAAATACCAGCATTTATAAGTGAATACACCCAATTACATTGGCTGGTGAATAGTTAAGGTGTGGGACTATTTTAAATAAAAATTAGAGATTTTTAAATGAGTTCTTAACTATCACCTCTTACTTATTACATTTATATTATATTCGTTCATCAAAGAACACAAATAAATAGGAGAGAAAGTTTGGAAATAAAATTTTCAAACCTTGCAAGCAGAGAAAGGAATGGTCATAAAAATGCCAAATGTCATACTGATAAGTCATACCCCAAACCCGCAAGAAAACATAGCGGCCTCAGCTAAGCTATGTTACAGCCCAGCTACTATAGATACCCTTATGGATGGCATGACCAGTGAAAAAGCAGAAGGTTTTCTAGATATGCTTGTAGAAATTGGACATGGTAGCCCAGTGGAACATGCCAACTTTACCTTTGGTATAGAGGGTGTTTCCCGTTCATTTCTAGCACAGATAACTAGACATAGAATAGGCTCTTACAGTGTACAAAGTCAGCGCTATGTTAAGGAAAGCAGATTTGAATATGTACTGCCTCCAGAAATAGCTGCAATACCAGAAGCACTGGATATATACAATAAATCCATGGAAAGAATACACGAAGAATACAAAACACTTACAGATATACTAAAAGCTAAACACCTAGCTACCTTTGTCTCAGAGGGTATGGAGGAGAAAGCAGCAGGGAGAGCAGCAGAGAAAAAAGCCATAGAAGATGCTAGATTTGTGCTACCTAATGCCTGTACCACCAAGATGATAGTAACAATGAATGCAAGAAGCTTAATGAATTTCTTCCATCATAGATGTTGTAGCAGAGCCCAGTGGGAGATTAAGGAAGTTTCTGACATGATGCTAGCAGAGGTGTTAAAGGTTGCCCCAACACTGTTTAAAAATGCAGGCCCTAGCTGTGTTAGTGGGCCTTGTCCAGAGGGCAGAATGACCTGTGGCAAAATCAACCAAGTTAGAGCTCATTATAAGAGCCTAGTTGGTTAGTAAGGCAAAAAAAATAGAAAATTTTTTCTAGTACATAATTTACTAATAAAGTTATTGTATAATACTATAATGGTATAGATTAAGGTGGTTGCGATGAATCTTAATAACAAAGGCAAATTAATAGTAATAGATGGCATAGATGGCAGTGGTAAAGCCACCCAGACAAAACTTCTATGTGATAGGCTAACCTCTAGTGGAGTAAGGGTATATAAAGGCGCTTTCCCAAATTACGAAAGCAAATCCTCTACTCTGGTTAAGATGTATCTAGCTGGGGAAATAGGGGATAATAATCAGGTTAACCCATATACAGCCTCAACATTTTATTCTGCTGATAGAGCTATAACATATTTAAATCAGTGGAAGGATGTATATAATAGTGGTACAACCATCATTACTGATAGATACACAACGGCTAATATAGTTCATCAGATGCCACGACTACCTAAGGAACAGTGGCAGGAGTTTATAGATTGGTTATTTGATTTTGAATATAATAAACTGGCAATTCCAAAGCCAGATGTGACTATATATCTGGACATGCACCCTAACACCAGTCAAAAACTTCTAAGTAATCGCTATCAAGGTGACGAAAGCAAAAAGGACATGCTGGAAAAGGATGTAGAGTATATGCTAAAATGCCGACAAGGGGCACTTTTTGCAGGGGAGAAGCTGGGTTGGACCATAATAAAATGCTGTGATGGAGAAAATCCATATACCCAAGAGGAAATACAGCAGAAGATACAGGACACCATAGCACCACACCTATAAACTATATAATTAAATATAGTTAGTAGGAGTTTACAATAGGTAGAGGGATGGCTGGTAGCCACCCTAAAGACATAAGACATAGCTTAAAAGAAAAGGAAATGAAAATGTTAGATTTTAAACCAATTGAAGTTACCGACAAACAGTGGGCAGACCCACTAATTAAAATGTCAAACTACAAGGGCAGTGAATATGTATTCTCCAACAACTACAACTGGAGATTTAGCTATTTTACCGAGGTGGCAAGATTTAAGGATTTCTATCTTGTAAAATCAGGTAAAACAAAAAAAAGCTATCTATTCCCATCAGGTAGTGGAGATTTAAAGGAAGTAGTTACAGCACTTATAGAAGATGCTAAGGCTAGAGGTGAGATATTCGCCCTACGAAGCATTACCGAAGAAACAAAAGCCCAGCTAGAGGCAGTAATGCCAGATGTATTTAACTTTGAAACTAATAGAGATAATGCAGATTATATCTATCTTAAGGACAAGCTATCCACCCTTGCAGGTAAGAAACTTCATGGTAAGCGCAATCATATTAATAGATTTAAGGAAAATAACCCAAACTGGGTCTATGAAGATATTACTCCAGAAAACATCTATGACTGCATTACTATGAATAAAAAATGGTGTAAGCTTATGGAATGTAATGACAGCGAAACTCTTTCCGAAGAAGTCTGTGCAGTAAAAAGCAGCTTTAGAGATTTTGAGAATTTAAAGCTAATTGGTGGACTGTTAAGACTAGAAGCCGGTGGAGATGTAATCGCCTATACAATCGGTAGCTATACTGAGGGTTGTGATACAGTGGTTGTCCATATAGAAAAGGCATTCCACGAAATACAAGGTGCATATCCTATGATTAATCAGCAGTTTGTACTAAGCCAGTGTCAGGATTTTACCTATATAAATCGTGAGGACGATTTAGGAGAAGAAGGACTGCGCAAAGCAAAACTTTCCTACTACCCAGAGATTATCGAAGAAAAATACATTGCAACACTAAAGTAAATTAACCGATTATGGATTTTCTAGGGAGTTTGATTGTAGTGTATCAGGATACAACTTTTCTAGTCAGTAGTGCTGACAACCGAAAAGGATAAGCAGCTAGGTATATTCATGGCTAGTTTGGGATTTTCGGAGAAAGGAAGGGTCATATTTATGGATTTTATAAAAAACTACAGTAATAAAGAAAATATAAAAAGCCTATGGCAGGTGGTTTTTGGCGATAGTGGAGAATATGTCGAGATGTTTCTAGACCACTATTATAAGCCTAGCTACTGTTATGGTGCTGTGGTAGAGGAAGAATTAATTGCTATGATTTTTGCCCTGCCAGCAACCCTTACCAGTAAAGAAGAAACCTATCAAGGGGCATATATCTATGCAGTATCCACACACCCAGACTATAGAGGACAGGGGATAAGTAATAGATTATCAGCCTTTGTAGAGGAAGATTTAAAGGATAAGGCAAGTAGTTTTGTCTGTCTTGTGCCTGCTGAAAAGTCATTATTTGATTTTTATAGTAAGCAGGGATATAGTGATTATTTCTACAGAACAGCCTATAGCTACACCAAGGATCAGCTACAGGGTGAAGAAGATATAACTCTAGAAAAGGCAAGCCTATCACAGCTTAAATCCCACCGAGATAATCACCTTGCAGAAGGTGGCATACTGCTACAGTGGAGCAGTGAGTTTCTTTCATATCTACAGCGAGAGGTTAATTTTTTAGGTGGAGATGTATATAGCTTTTCAGGTGGATATCTGTATATAGTAAATGATGGCACAACAGGTTATATAAAGGAAATCTGCTGTAAACCACAGCTTATTAAATCAGCTGTAAAAGCAGCTATGAGCCTATATAATCTAGAAACTGTAATAGTGTATACAGTGTCTAGTAAAGAAGATAAGTGCAAAAGCCCCTTTGGTATGATTAAGTCCTTAGGAGGCAGCTTACCACAGTCAGAGGTTGATATTTTACCGATGATTTCATTGGTATTAGACTAAGAGATTTAAAAGTTTTGAAGTATTAAAAAGAAAGTTTCACATAGTGTTTATGGTTATTAATATTATGATACTATAAGCATATAGAAAGGAATTAGTATTATGATATATGTTTTTTTAGCAGATGGATTTGAGGAGATTGAAGCAGTTGGAGCTATAGATATCCTTAGACGAGCAGAGTTAGATGTGCAGATAGTAGGGGTAACCTCACTAAATGTTAAGGGATCCCATGGGATAACCATACAGGCAGATCTACTGGCTAAGGACGCTACAGCAGAAAATCTAGAGATGATTGTTCTGCCAGGAGGAATGCCAGGGGCGTTAAATCTTGAGAAAAGCGTCCATGTGCTAGATTTTATAAAACTTTGCGATACATTTGATATTTATATAGGTGCTATATGTGCAGCACCTACCATACTAGGTCATCTATCCCTAGATAAGGGTAGAAATATGACCTGCTACCCAGGTTGTGATAGCCAGTTAATGGCTGGTAACTACACTGGTGAGCTGGTGACAGTAGATGGTAAATATATTACAGGGAAAGGTCCTGGAGCAACAATACAGTTCTCCCTAAAGCTAGTAGAAGCACTGCTAGGTAAGGAGAGAGCTGATATATTGGCTGCTTCATTAATGATGGAATAGATGGATATTAGAGCTTACAAATCAGAGCTAAGAGCAAAGGTAAAAGATTATCGTCGCAGTTTAAAAACAGATGAAAAATATGCAATGGACGACAGCCTTAGCGATATAATACTAAAGATGGATTTATATAGAAATGCCAAAAGCATACTATGTTATCACTCTACAGATATTGAGGTTAGCACCGAGATAATAATAAACACAGCACTAGCACAGGGGAAAGATGTTTATCTGCCTAGATGTATTAAAGGTACTAGAAAGATGGATTTTATAAAGATAAATTCTATGGAGGATCTAGAATCTGGTACATTTGGGGTTATGGAGCCAAAGCTAGACCTAGAGGAAAAATACCACAATAGCCCAGACAGTTTATGTATAATACCTGCACTAATGTATGATGTGAGAGGTTATAGACTGGGATATGGTGGAGGGTATTACGATAGATTTCTATATAAATACACCGGAGCCAAAGTAGGTATTATCTATAAGGAAAATGTTGTAGATAAACTGAAATACGGTAGATATGATATACCAGTAGACTACATAGTCACAGAAGATAAGCAGATAAAAACTAGATTTTAGTGAGATAATATTCAGGAAAGGATCTGTATAATGGATAATAAAGAGCGACAGAACACCTCTATAGATGGTTTTAAGGTAACTATGCCAGAGGAAGAACCACCGAAAACCACTAGAAAGAAAAGAAAAAAGAAGGTTAAGAAAAAAATGCTCTACGGCAGAGCAATAACCATATGCCTAATGTGTATAGGGTTAAGTTTCTTCCTAGCCATATTTGCCCTAGAAAGTGCAGGGGATTTATTTGGTCTTAACCAAGCTAACAACCAGATAGAGGTTGTAGTAGAAGAGGGAGATAGTTTTTCTGATATTAGCGACAAACTATCAGAAAGTGGCATAATCACCACCGAAACCACCTTTTCCATTTATGCTTCTTTTAAAGAGGTAAAGGAGAGTTTTAAGCCAGGGACATATATACTTAATTCCAACATGGCATACGATCAGATTTTTACAGCACTTAGCACCGAATACGCTGTAAAAAGTACAGTTAAGTTAACATTCTATGAGGGAATGACAGTAAGAGAGATTGCAAAAAGCCTTGATGAGAACGAAGTTTGCGATGGACAGGAGTTTTTAGACATACTAGAAACAGGGGAATTTGACTATGAATTTATGGACAGAATTCCTGAGGATGAATATAGATTTAGACGATTAGAGGGATATATCTTCCCAGATACCTATGAGTTCTTTATTGGTATGGATCCATACTCTGTAGCTACTAAGTTTTTAGATAACTTTGACTACCGTGTAACAGAGGACCACTATGCACAGATGAAGGAAATGGGACTAACTCTTGACGATACCATTAACCTAGCTGCCATAGTACAGGAAGAAGCCTCAGCAGTTGAGGAAATGGGCAAGGTATCCTCTATTCTACACAATAGACTAGATGCCCCAGAAACCTATCCTAAACTACAGTGTGATGTAACTATCTTCTATGTAGAGGACGACATTAAGCCTTACATGACACAGCAAAATCAGCCACTATATGACGCATATAATACCTATGTGGCATCAGGGCTACCAGCAGGGCCAATAACCAACCCAGGTCTAGCAGCTATTGAAGCAGTGCTATATCCAGAAGATACAAACTACTATTTCTTCCTAACAGATGTAGAGGGTAAATACTACTACGCAAGCACCTTTGAGGAACATCTAGTAAATGATAGAACAGCTTCCCGTATTGGGGAAACTCATGGGATAGCTACGGAATAAAATGTGATGAGTAACATAATTATTTGCAATAATCATATTACACATCACAAGCAACTTTGACTTTTCGGTGAGAGCACCGAAATTTTCCCAAGGGAAAAGTCGTCAAAGATTGGGGCTTAAATTAGGTCGAGCAATATAATTATTTGCAATAATCATATTACACATCACAATGAATAGTTATGCCTTTTCGGGTCACTCTGAAAAGGCATAATAAATGAGAAGTTTAACACAAGATATTTTGAAGTATATAACTTTAAAGGCAAAAGAGAGGAATTACAATGATTAAACCAGAAGTATTAGCTCCAGTAGGCGATACAGAGAGATTAAAGGCAGCTATATTATACGGAGCCGATGCAGTATATCTAGGTGGGAAGCAGTTTGGCATGAGAGCTAACCCTACTAATTTTTCTATGGAGGAATTAGATGAGGCAGTAAAACTAGCCCACAGCCACAATGTTAAGGTTTATCTAACCTGCAACACACTACCTACAAATGAGGAGGTAGGAGAGCTACCTAAGTTTATTCATACAGCAGCAGAGATAGGTGTAGACGCAATTATTGCAGCAGATATTGGGGTACTGATGACAGCAAAGAGAGTTGCTCCAAAAACTGATTTACATATATCAACACAGGCTGGTATAGTAAACTACCTAACAGCAAATGAAATGCATATGCTAGGGGCTAACCGAGTGGTACTAGCTCGTGAACTATCTCTAGTTGATATAAAAAATATTCGTGATAATGTTTCTAAGGAGCTTGAGATTGAAGCATTTGTACATGGTGCAATGTGTATGTCTTTCTCTGGTAGATGTCTAATATCCCAGTATATGTTAGGTAGGGACGCAAACCGTGGGGAATGTGCCCAGCCATGTAGATGGGGATATCACCTAGTAGAGGAAAAGCGCCCTAATCAGTACTATCCAATATACGAAGATGAAAAGGGTAGCTATATCATGAATGCCAAAGACCTATCTATGATTGAGCATATAGACAAGGTAATTGAGGCTGGGGTAACCTCTTTAAAAATCGAAGGCAGAGCAAAATCTGCCTACTATGTAGGAGTGGTAACCAATGCCTATAGAATGGCAGTAGACAGCTACCAGGCTAATCCTACAAACTTTATACTGCCTACATGGGTAGCAGAAGAAACCAAAAAGGTAAGTCATCGTGAGTACAGCACAGGTTTTTACTATGGGGCACCAGACAATGGACAGTGTTATGAAAACGGTGGATATGTGCGCCAATGGGATATTATTGCAAATGTAGTATCCAGTGGAGATAATCAGCTAACACTACTACAGCGAAATAAATTCTACAGTGGTGATGTGGTAGAGATACTACAGCCAGGTAAAGAGCCAGAAACTATTACGATAGAATGGATTAAAGATAGTGAAGGCAATGTAATAGAAGAGTCCTGTCACCCAATGTCCCAGATAACAATACCTTATAGTGGACAGGTAGTATCAGGCTCTATAATAAGAAAATCCAAAGACTAATCTACCTTTAGAAAGGGATTATATCATGAAATACAGTTATTTTATATTTGATTTAGATGGAACGCTGCTAAACACCTCTGATGGTATATTTACAGCCTTTGAGCTATTTATGAGGGCTAATAATATAGAAGTGCCCGACAAACAGGGTATGAGAAAATTTATCGGGCCACAGATTGTAGATAGTTTTAGAGATGAGTTTGGATTTACTGATGAGGAACTTCCAGAGAAGATAATGGAATTTCGTGATATATATGAGGAAAATAACTGTACTATGAGAGCCTGTGTATATGAGGGTAATATAGAGTTATTAGATTATATTAAATCCACAGGTAAACCCTGTGCAGTGGCAACATTTAAGTATGAGCCACTGGCAGTGGAGGTGCTGGGGAAATTTGGTATAGGTGATTACTTTACAGCTGTGGGAGGTAGCCCAGCTGAGGGTGGCGCTACTAAGAAACAGCTTATAGAAAGTGCACTGGAAAAAATGGGCTGTACCGACAAATCTCAGGCTGTTATGATTGGTGATACCACTATGGACGGAAAAGGTGCTATGGAAGCAGGAGTAGACTTTATAGCTTGTGGATATGGCTTTGGTGAAATAGCTGACCTACAGGCTTGTAACCCAGTTATTATAGTGGATAGCCCACTGGAGATAATTGATTTTATAAAGTAAATCATTGTAAACCATAACATAAATACAAATATATATTTAAACAGGCTAATAGAAAGGCGTGGTTATAATTATGAAAAAAGTATTAGTCCTAGGCACAGGTGGAACGATAGCTTCTGACAGCTCAGAAGAAGGACTACTGCCTACAGCCTCCTCCCCAGCTATACTAAATGCCCTACAGGGGTTAAAAGCCGACTTTCAGGTTGATTATAAAGATATACTTAATTTAGATAGTTCTAATATACAGGCTGAGGAATGGATAACTATTGCAGATAGTATTAATGAGGCACTGCCAGTATATGATGGTGTAATAGTACTGCATGGTACCGATACAATGGCTTACTCTGCCTCTATGATTAGTTATATGTTAATAGGGGTTAATAAGCCTATAGTATTTACAGGCTCCCAAACACCTATGGGTATACTGCTAAGCGACGCACCACAAAATCTAGCACTGGCTTTCTCTGCTGTGGAACATGGGGTTAAAGGGGTAACAATCGCCTTTAATAACAAGTTAATACAGGGCACAAGAGGGGTAAAGGTTAGGACAAAGGGATTTAATGCCTTTGAGAGCATTAATGCGCCCTATCGTGGAGAGGTATTTGCAGATGGGCTAGAGGTATATAGCCATAGCTGTGGCTATGAGGATTTTATCTTTAGTAATAATATCTGTAATGATGTGTTTTTGTTAAAACTTATTCCAGGAACAAATCCTAGCATATTTGAGGCACTGCTGAATATGAATTATAAGGGTATAGTAATCGAAACCTTTGGTGCTGGTGGTATGCATTATCTTAGACGAGATTTATTATCTAGTATCACAAAGCTAATTGACCACAATATTGCAGTGGCAGTATGTAGCCAGTGTTTATATGAGGAAAGCAATCTATCCATATATCAGGTTGGGAAAAAACTCCTAGCAACAGGGGTTATACCTACAGGGGATATGACCAGCGAAGCCATAGTAACAAAGCTTATGTGGGCACTGGGTAAAACTAGGGATCTAAAGGAAATCACCAGAATGTTTGGTGAGAATTATGCTGGAGAGATTACACTAAAGTAAAATCTTTGATTTTACTTGATAGTAACAAAGATAAAATTGACTAATTTGCATAAAAATGGTATAATTAAATCAGAAAATTTAGTGTAAGGGGGATTAGCTATGATTATAACTATTGGTAGACAGTTTGGCAGTGGTGGTAATGAGGTAGCAAGAAAACTTTCTGAGAAATTGGGGTATCATTACTATGATAAGGATATAGTTTCACAGATAGCAAAGGAAAGTGGACTACATCCCAAGTTTATCGAGAAATTCAGCGAAGAGTATATTACAAGGGTGTACCCATATACATTTATAAGGGCTTTTGATAGTTATCAGCAAAATCCTTATGAGCAGGTACAGATTGCACAACATCAGGTAATAAAGGCATTAGCTGGGGATAAGAAGGCTATATTTGTAGGTAGAGGGGCAGATTATATACTAAGAGATGAGAAAATTCTTAAGGTGTTTATCTACTCTAGCGATATGGATAAGCGAATTGAGCGTTGTTACTACAAAGACCCATCTGACAAGGAAAAAAGCCCTAAAGAGATGGAAAAATCCATTATTCAGGTAGATAAATCAAGAAGCAAATACTACGAGCAGTTTACAGGCAAAAAATGGGGCGACATGGACAGCTATAATCTATGTATAGATACAGCTATACTAGGTGTAGATGGAGCAGTTTCAGTAATTGAAGCCTATGTAAATTCAGTTAAATAATCTAGTAGATAAAATTTACAAGGTAGCCTGGTAGGGTTACCTTGTATTTGTATAGCTTAGTAGCAGTACAGAGAAAGGCAGACTATCTAATGAAGCAGAAGTTTAAATATCTTTACTTTACCCTAACACCTTTTGTGTTTATACTAGCCTTTATGTTAAAGGCTGGGTTTATCCAGTGGCAGTATGTAGGTGAGGTTTATATGCCTTTAATTGGTATAGCTATAGTCTTTATAATGCTAGATAGGATATATTCAGGAATATGCTCATTAGTAATGGCACAGCTTGGGCTAGTATATCAGTATATGGCATGGAGTAATAGTGGTAATACCTTAGAGCAAACAGAAATGGTGAATACTCTGATAATACTTGTAGGTTTAGTGGTAGGGATAATATATGATTTACATATACTTAATAGGAAAAGTAATAGTTAAGGATAAGAAAGGGGTGTAGCTATGGCTAATTTTAAATGTTTAAGATGTAATGAACCTATGGAAAATATGGGAATAAGCCAGTTTCAGCTAGGCAAAACAGGTTGGATATTAGGAGACTGGTCTAATCTGCTGTCAGGGGCAATGGAGCTTGCAGTATATAGCTGTCCTAATTGTAAGAAGGTGGAATTTTTCCTACCTGAGGTGGAGGAGTTAGCCGAAGATAGAACTTTCGATAGATATAAGAATGTCTACGAGGATGACACCAAAGAACCAATACTTCCACTATAAATATATAAGTGTTTTCAAGATAGCAAAAGGCTGTTTAAGTAGAGTGTAAAACTCAGCTTAAACAGCCTTTATGTTATATGGGTTATTTACCAAATGTTGGGGTAAAATTATATGTTACATTACCTTAAATAAACGCTAGATTAGTCTAGGTGCTTCTCAAATTCTGCTATGGACTTTCTCTGTTTACCCATGCTTATAGAGATAAAGGCAGCAATAGCAAACTGTACTAAGGCAAAGCCTACAAAGAATATAGTGTACTCGTTAAATATATCCATATCAGCACTGAAATCCTCAACAACTAATAGGAAGATAATATTTAAAACAGCTACAACTATCATAGACCAACGAGGGATGTTAAGTTTTTCCTTAACTAGCTCCTCGTAAGCAAATAGACTTTCCATTGTAGGGTGGTCTAGATAAGCATTACCTAGTTTTTTACGGTATTGGTAGCGCATGGTTAACATTAATGCACATAGAGTAATGGTTAAATTAAATATACTCCAAATGATAGTTGTGGACACTAAAATAAATTCTTTCATTGCCAGTGGTACACCACTTTCAACTATAATTTCTGTACCGTATATTGTACGGTCATATTTAAGCTCCATAGGATAGCTACCATCAGCAAAATCTTCAAAGAAATTAGGTCTAAAGACAATAGCACCAGCTACAGTTACCTGAAAATCATCGGTAGACAGCAATATACCGTCTAGGGTGATTTCATCAGGAACCATGCCTTCTAAGCCGCTTGGTGCAGGAATAAGAGGGTTATTAGGATCTAATGAGAAGAATCCATCTCCATATTTTAGATAGATGTACTCATCTAGATTATCTAAATCACCTTCTGTTTCAGAGCCATCATCTGAATTATCTTCATCTGTTAACTGATTATCTTCAGTGCCCTCAGAACCTTCAGAATTCTCAGAGCCTTGGGATTCACCAGATTCATTAGCACTACCCTCATTTCCCTGAGCTCCACCCTCACTAGGGCTTGTAGGCACTATAGGGGCAGAAGGTACTGGTGTAATACCAGCTGGTGGTGTAGCAGACGGGCTAGGAGATGGAGAAACACTTTCAGCGGGAGTTTCCTCGGTAGTATCTTCAGTATCATCACCTTCACGGATATCATCATCACTACCGCCACCTCCGCTAGGATAGGTTATTCTAGTAAACTTTGGATATAGTGTGATGTCTTCGCTAATAGCAGTGTTAAAATCAAATACCACAGTTAGTCCCACATCGCTATACCACCCATCAAATCTATAACCTGTAGCAGTGGTAGGGTTGGAGGTAGGCTGGATTACCTTTTCCCCATCTTTTACTCTACTTGTGGCAAATATCTCATCAGAGCTACTACCTAGAGCATCTTCAAATATTACAGTATGGTACACCTGTAGATTTGCTGTAATTTCAACAGTGCCCTCAGGCATTGTAAATGTTGTATTAGAGTTAGTTACATCAGCAAAGAAACTATCCTCTACAGGGTTACCATCAATAGTGGCTGTCCAACCAATAAAATCAGGCTGAACACCTGCATCAATAGTAACTGTACTGCCAGTTAGATAATCTCCTGCACCAGTATCAGCAGCTAAACTACCGTTAACATACACTGGGAATCTTCCTACAGGAAGTACTGTAATAGTGATAGAGGTAGAAACAATACCTCCATTTCCATCGGTAATACTAATATCTAGCTCCCCATTGTTACCAGCCGGTAAAGCCTGAATTGCAGCTAGGTTAGCATCATCAATTACTATGTCCTCAATAACTGTTCCTGTGTATATTTCATAGGCTTTGATATTTGCCCATTTGATAATCTGCTCCTTTGTTAGGGTAGCAGCATCAGAATGAGATACAGAAATATCATTTGCTTCTATTCTACCAATTCGGTCAATCTTAAATACAGGATACATATCAGATTTAGTGTAAACAATAGAGCTAGTATCATAGTCTGTATATGTGGTTTCACCTAATTTTCTCTGTTGCCAATGGGAGAATAGATATCCATCTGGAGATAGTAGTTCTGGAGGTGCACTAGGCGCTAGTGTGCCTTGATATTTAACAGGATCAGTAGTATTAAACTCTAAAATCTCTGTAGGCTCCACAGAGCCACTAAACCAAGTACCTGTAATAGTAGACTGGGTATTGGTGCTGTGGAAGGTCAGATAAGGCTGTTCATATACTGCATAGGTCATAGTTAGAGCAGTGTCGCCACCTGCTGATAATACATCTTCACCAAAGAAGTTAACAGCATTTACCGAGGCATTTAGATACTGAGGGCTATCAGTGTCAATAATAGTTTCCTTTACACCTGTAAATGTAGCAGTAAAGCTTTTATCATCTAGAGGATCTGTGGTAATAGTAGCAGTTATATACTCCTGACCATCTTCTATAACAAACTGGTCTGAAGAAGAAAAGTCACCAGTACCCACTAGGGTAATATCAATGCTTACATCTTCTCCTAATGGAATATTAGTTGTAGCACTGGTGGTAGTTATAATAGGTTGTTGGTATAAACCTAGGTTTATATTGTTATTATCAATTTCTGTTTGGGTAAGATTTTGTGGATTGTCTGCTGTGGATATTACAGGATTAACCCCATGTATATCTGCATAGAAGTTAAGTCCCTGTGTTTGACTATTAAACTGTCTAGGGAAATTATTATCTTGGTTAGAGGTGCTGTCCATTGGTAGGGTAGTTATGCGATAGTCATCCCATAGATTATTAGCCTTTAGATCAAGGGTAATATTATATGGAACACGAATATCCGGAGTAACTGCATTACCTACTGGCTGTACAGCCATCGTATATCTACCATTTGATGTATTGTAGGTAATGGGGTATGTATCCCCTGTAACAGGGTTTACAAACTGGCTTACAGCAGTAGATAGATACTCACTTGAATTATTAATCCCATCAGGATCAGTTGCAAGAGCATCTAGGAATATTCTACCTGCAATCTCATACCAATTAAAGGTGAATATATCATTGCGCATGTCGGATTTTTCTACAATAGCCCCTGTGCCGTTATTTGTATATTTTGACATTGCAATTACAGTAGCTGTAGCACCATCATCAGCAGAATATACACTTTCTTCGGTGGCTTTTACAGATAGTTCTATATAGTTGTCACTAGTGGTAGTTAGTCCATTAGACTTAATTAGTATGTATCTTGCCTGTGTAGCATCACTAGTTATATCACTAGGGCTGTAGGTAGGAGCTGCTTGACCAGCTTCATAGGAGGCGTTTGTAAGGTAGATGATTTCATTAGTAGCACTATCCCAAGAAGTAGGAAGTTTAACAGCATCATTACCTGTTAAAGCCATTGATAAAGTGCTACTATCACTGTTTTGTGGAAGCTGTATTAAAAGATTGTAGTCACTATAATTATTAGTAGATATACTAGGCTCTACACCTATGACTAGATCATCATGTTCATTAGCCTTAAAGTCAATACCTTCATATACTAGCTCAGGAGCGCCATTTATGTATTTACCTGGTATAACTGACACATGATCATCAAGGGAGATTTCTACATAAACTGTATCAGTTACCTCAACCTCTAATAGGCGCTTATCAAGAGTAAGACCAGTATGTGTAGTTAGACCTAGATTGTCGGCTATAACATCTGTAAACAATATATCATCAAGATCACGGATAAACCTTACATATCGGTTGTTTTCCATTGGGATTAATAATACTGGAGCCACATCAATATAACCTTCGGTAAATAGTTCATAATTATCATTTCCCCCTAGGGAAGTAGTCATAAAATTACTAGCAGTTATAGATAGAACAGAGCCACCATCTTCTATTATTGGAATGCCTGATATATCCACCTGAATCCAGGTATCTTCGCCAATTTCTCTAACGGTAATTCCACTGTCACTGCCTACATATCTAAAGTAGTCCTTGTTTAATTTAAAGTACAGGGCAGAGCCAGCAGGATAGCTGTAAAAAGGCTCACTAGCAGACTCATGGGCAATAGCTTGTCTAATAATAGGTAAACCAATCTCAATATTACCTGTTAATAGGCTTGATTGGTTGGCTGTATGATATAAGGTAAGTGGCAGGGAAAATATGTCACGGGAAAGAGTACAATGCACATCATATTTGAAAGTATCAGAACCAATAAGTGTAGTGTCAAAACCTCCACTTACGGTAAGAGTTATATCTTGACTATCAAAAAGATCTATGCCACTTGGTGTATTTCTGTCTTTTGTATAATCAAGAGATATAATATTTACAGGGGTATTAGCTGCTGCATATAGTGTTAGCTGTGGAATATTAAACTGTAAAGACTTAAGATACTCGTTATTTGCCAGATTAAGGCTGTGGATACTGTCGGTGCTGTCCAGTATTACCTCTTGTTCTGTAGAGTTTAAAGAGGTAGTGTAAATAGCAGTAACATCACCTACTATATCATAAGCAGGATTATCTATAATAAAGGTAAATTCATCATGGATTAGCTCAGTATGGATAATATTCCCAGTGGTAAACTCCAGCAGTAAATCATTATAAACAATAGAATCCTCTGGAGTATTAGCTGACAGTGCAACTATAACCTGATTTTTTAGTAGGGTGTTGGTACCATTTATAAGATTAAGATCAGGGTTAGTAGTTAGGGTAAACTGTAGATTTTCTGCTGTACCAGCTATGGTGCTAGGTAGGTGTAGTTTATTTGCTGACGGACCCTCGGAAACCTCAGCACTTGGAGAAACCACAGGACTAGGGGAAACCACAGGACTAGGGGAAACCACAG
>CAYJEQ010000010.1:32670-53799 GCA_964369235.1 uncultured Oscillospiraceae bacterium
CAGGACTAGGGGAAACCACAGGACTAGGGGAAACCACAGGACTAGGGGAAACCACAGGACTAGGGGAAATCTCAGCACTTGGGGATACCACAGGACTTGGGGATACCACAGGACTTGGGGAAATCTCAGCACTTGGGGATACCACAGGGCTTGGAGATACCTCAGGACTAGGGGAAACCTCAGGACCCTCGGAAACCACAGGACTAGGGGAAATCTCAGGAGCCTCAGTAGTTATTTCTGAAATAATAGGGGTTTCTGTAGGTGTTTCAGCCCAGATTGTACTGGGGAAAAGCTGTAAAGTTATAGTAACCATTAATAAAAATGACATGATTCTTTTAAAATTCATATTAGATTATCCTTCCTTGACTATATCTATAGGGTGTTTTATGTAAAATTAAAGTTATGCTGTGAATTAAGATTGGCTTAGTATACTAAAATAGTAGATAAACTAAACAAACAATCCATATTGCATTATTAGTTCATATGATACCACAATTTGAGGCTTTTGTAAATAAAACATATATTACACATATGTAATATAATGTAAAATAGTAAAAATTGACATAAAAATACAATATTTATTATGCTGGATAGGCAAATTAACTTTTTTTAGAGAATTATGGCACAAATGAAAGTTTTGACAAATTAAATCAAAAAGTGTAAACTAAATTCTAGATTAAAACTGTAAAATTTAGATAGAATATTTAATTTATAAGAAAGGAAATAAACTCAATGAAAATTTTTATAAGTGCTGATATAGAAGGCTGTGGTGGAGTAACCTTTAAAGAGGAAACAAGAATAAGCGAAGCTGTCTATAAAGCTGCTGCCCAGCAGATGACGAGAGAGGTTGTAGCAGCCTGTGAAAGTGCCATAGCAGCAGGTGCCACAGAGATTGTAGTAAAAGATGGACATGGCAATGGTGGGAATATAGATATAGCCCAGTTACCAGAGGCAGTAACACTGATAAGAGGTAGAAGTGGACATCCTACTAATATGATGTTTGGTTTAGATAGTAGTTTTGACGGGGTTATGTATATTGGTTATCATGGTGGTGCAGGAAATCCAGCCAGTCCCCTAAGCCATACATCTACAGGTGCCTCTAATATAATTATGTTAAATGGCAAGGCTATGAGTGAGTTTGTAATGAATAGTTACACAGCTGCAATGTATGATGTACCAGTAATATTTATATCTGGAGATGAGGCAATATGTAGGGAAGCAGAGTATGTAATACCAAATATTAAAACAGTGGCAACAAAAAAAGGTTTTGGTGAGGCATGTATCTGCACTAATCCTAAAACAATAATAGAAAGTATAAAATCTCAGGTAGCTAAAGCTATAGAAGATAATAAATCCTCTAATAAAACTGCATGTAAACTAGAGTTACCAGAGGAATTTGTATATGAGGTAAATTACAAAGACATGGCAAAAGCCTTTAGAATGTCTTTTTACCCAAATGTAGTACAGTTATCACCGAGAATTAATTCCCTAAGAGCAAAAAGCTGGATGGAAGTGTTAATAGCACATTCCTTTATGGTGTATTAAAAAGAAAGGAATATTATTAACATGATAGAACCGATTAAGGTAGGTAAGAACACCTATTACATAGAACATTATTCACGAGTGGGTATATATGTTATAGAGGATAATAAAGTATGCCTTATAGATAGTGGAGACAGTGCTGACTTTGCCCAGAAAATATTAGACCTATTACATAAAGAGGGCTGGCAGTTAACAACAATCATTAACACTCATTGGCATAATGACCACACTGGAGGAAATAAGTTTCTACAGGAAAAAACAGGATGTACTATTCTAGCTCCAGCAGAGGAGATAGAGTATTTTAAGGATACAGAAAGAGCAGTAGCCTCAGTATATGGTGGATACGGCATTATGGAGGAACTTAAAAAGCATTTTACAGCTACAAGATGTGATCCTATACCAGTAACTGAGGAAAACCTGCCAAAGGGATTAGAGGTAATACCTTTACCTGGACATACTCATGGGCATATATCAATAATGACCGATGATGGGGTGTGGTTTTTGGGGGATAGTATAATTAGTAGTAAAACGCTAGATAAGCTTTATCTAAGTTATATCTATAATATCGGCTTAGCTTTAGAGTCTATGGATATTATCGCCAGTAGAAAAGCAGCAGTATATATACCTACCCATGCTAGACCAGTAGAAGATGTAACAGCACTACTGGAGAATAATCGTAAAAAAATCATGGAGAATATAGCTTTAATTAAAAATATATGTAGGATTTCTCATACCAACGAGCAAATCACCCAAAGGGTGTTAAATCACTACTGGGTGCAAGGAGATTTTCTTTCTCTGATTATATATAAAAGTACAATTAAGGCATATATCACCTATATGTATGAAACAAATCAGATTAACTACGAAATAAAAGACAACCTAATCTTATACAACACTAAAGAAATTCAGGAGGAAGTATAAAATGAAACCATTAATAGGAATAACCTGTAACTTTATAGTAGCAAACATGGCAAGTTCCACAACTACATCACACATGCCTTCAATGGCAAATGTAATCTCAGAAACATATGTAAAAGCAGTAGAAAAAGCAGGAGGAATACCTGTAATTATACCGACTACAGAGGATATGGATCTAGTAACAGCAATGATTGATAGATTAGATGGTGTAATTATCAGTGGTGGTGTTGATGTGGATTCATGGAAGTACAATCACCGCCCAGCAGCTACTTTAGGGGAAATATGTCCAGTAAGAGATGATTTAGAAATATTCATTGCAAATTATGTAATTGAAAAAACAAACAAACCACTTCTAGGCATATGTCGTGGTGTACAGGTAATGAATGTGGCAGCAGGGGGAACACTTCATCAGGATTTACAAAGTGATGGTTATGAGAAACATGCCCTTAATATATATCCTAGGGATTATCTAAGCCATGGAATAACAATCCAGCCAAACAGCACTTTAAGTGAGATATATGGTGATAATACAATAAGGGTAAATTCTTTCCATCATCAGGCAGTGAGGCAGGTAGCACCTACCTATGTGGCAGTAGCCCATTCTGAAGATGGAGTTATTGAAGCCATAGAGCATGAAAAGTGCAATGAGGGTCGATTTATCATCGGTGTTCAGTGGCACCCAGAGATACTTACAAAGTATGATTTTCAGATGAAATTATTTGACGAGTTTATAAATAAATCCAAAAATACCTAGGATTTTTATGCAATATAACCAGTTGTCCTCCAGTGAAGGACAACTGGTTTTTTATTTGTTTGTACACCATGTAAAAACACATGTGTGCAAAGTGTCCATGTGGGAAAATTTACATTTGGATAGATAGTGTGATGTTTATTTAACATACTTATGGGTGCAAAATAATGCGTTATTTACTAAAGTTTATTTAAATATTGTGCATTAAAACTAAGTTATGAACGAAAAGTGCTTGATTAATGGCGAAAATAAATATGTAAAACTTGACATTAATAATAAAATAGTATAAAATTTCATAGTATTTGTTTACCATTATAAAGTGTTGCTTAGCTAAAATAACACTCAGATAATAGTAAAAACTGGTAATAATTTTTTAGGAGGATGTAATTATGAGCAAGTATCTAGTCAACCGTATAATCATGGCTCTGATAACAGTAACAGTAGTTTCTATGCTAACATTCGCAGTTATGCATGCTGCTCCTGGTAATCCATGGTTATCGGAAAAAAGCCCACCCCAATCGGTAATTGACGAACTAAATGAAAAATATGGACTGGATAAACCAGTGCCACAGCAGTACCTAATATATATGGGTAATCTGCTTACAGGTGATATGGGGGATTCTATTAAAGTATCCAAAAACCGTCCAGTACTAGATATGGTTACAGAGAAATTCGCAGTATCTGCACAGCTGGGTATTATAGCTGTAAGTGGTGCTACATTAGTAGGTGTTCCACTGGGATGTTTAGCTGCTTACCGTCGAGGAAAACTAACTGACAGTATATTACGAGTAGTCTGTACACTAGGAGTATCACTTCCTTCTTTCGTTGTAGCCACCGTACTTATGGTTACCTTCTGTGGTGGTATCGAAGCACTGCATTTCTTCCCTAATACCTTCTCTTGGGACAATGGTATTAGAGGATTTATCGTTCCATGTTTCTGTCTAGGACTATACCCAACTTGTTATATAGCTAGACTGACAAGATCCTCTATGCTTGACGCAATCAACCAAGAATATATTAAAACTGCTAAGGCTAAAGGTCTTAAAGCAGCTCCAATTATCTTTAAACACGCCCTTAGAAATGCACTAATTCCTGTAGTTACATACCTAGGCCCACTAATTGCATTTACACTATGTGGTGGTTTCGTAGTAGAAACAGTATTTGGTATTCCAGGTTTAGGTAGATCCTTTGTACAGTCTGTACAGGCACTAGACTATCCACTAATTATGGGAACTACAATTTTCTTAGCATCATTTATCGTTGTTATGAATCTAATAGTAGATATAGTTTACAAGGTAGTTGACCCAAGAATTACACTAGGCAAGGGGGCATAATTAAATGGAAGATAACAACAAATTTAAAAGTACTAATATTGGCTCCATGCAGGTTAATGTTGATGATATGTTAGAGTGGGGAGATCTTTCCTCAGCAGATTTTGCACCAGCAACCACTGCAGAAAAAGACAGCTTTTTACCACAGCACCAGAGTGTATCATACTGGGGAGATGCTTGGCGTAGACTTAAGAAGAACACAGTTGCAATGGTAGCTTTAGTTATTCTTATTATAATTACAATTTTTGCATTTGTGGGACCACTAGTTGTACCTTATGAATATGATGAGTTTAACAAAGGTGCAGAGAATCTTCACCCATGGCATCTAAGCCTAGAAGATCAACAGCTACTAGACAGTAAGCTAAATGCAGTAGATCCAATTGAAGCTGGTGAAAAAGCTGTTGAAGAAGCTAAGGCAGAAGCTGAGGCTAAAGGCGAAACACTAAGCTCTATTGATATTACAATTATCCGTGCTAAGGCACAGGAAGCAAGTAAGAATGTAGTCCTAGACGCAAATGGCGAAGAAATCACAGGTGATGCTCTAGAAGAATACTACATTAACGAATTAGGACTAAAATATCAGGCTTTCGGCTATTCCGAGGCAGAGCTTGAGAGAAAAGCAGCTGGTGAAGATGTATTCCCCCATGTTATGGGTACTGACCAGTTCGGTCGTGATACAATGGTTCGTATAATGGTAGGTGCTAGACTGTCTATGACAGTTGGTGTATGTGCTGCTTTACTAGTTCTTGTAATCGGTGCTGCCTATGGTTCTATCTCTGGCTACTTTGGTGGCAAGGTAGATATCATTATGCAGCGTATATGTGAAATTGTATACTCTGTGCCAGATGTACTTGTTATTCTACTACTATCAGCACTACTAGGTGATGCTATTAAGGCTTACACAGGACCAGGTTCTGAGTTTATCATTAGCATCGGTGCTAACCTTGTGGCAATGTTTATAGCATTTGCAACAATCTATTGGGTAAGTATGAGCCGTATTATACGTGGTCAGGTACTACAGGTAAAACAGCAGGAATATGTTGTTGCAGCTAAGGCACTAGGTGCTTCTAGTGGCAGAATTATCATGAAACATCTACTACCTAACTGTATCGGTCAGCTAGTAGTAACAACATGTCTACAGATTCCATCAGCTATATTCCTAGAATCATTCCTATCCTATCTAGGTGTAGGGGTTTCTGCTCCACTAACCAGCCTAGGATCTATGTGTTCCGATGCTGTAAAGGGACTTTACACGTATCCCTACCGTCTATTCTTCCCAGCGATTATACTAAGTTTAACGATCCTTTGCTTTAACCTGTTCGGTGACGGACTTCGTGATGCACTAGATCCAAAACTAAAGAAGTAAGAAAGGAGACTAAATATGGAAAACAACAATCAAAACAAAAGTGGTAAACTTTTAGAAGTAAAAGACCTTAAAGTCTCTTTCTTTACCCCAGCTGGTGAAGTTAAGGCAGTTGGAGGCATTTCCTACGACATTAATTACGGTGAAGTAATGGGTGTAGTAGGTGAATCAGGCTCTGGTAAGAGTGTAGAGGCATATTCGGTAATCGGGCTACTACAGTCCCCTGGTAAGGTTATCGGTGGATCTATAGAGTTTGAAGGACAGAATATCCTAGATAAAACAGAAGATGAAATGGTAGAGTTTAGAGGTAAGGAAGTATCTATGATATTCCAAAATCCTATGACCTGTCTAAATCCTGTATATACAATTGGTAATCAGCTAATCGAAGCACTTCGTGCTCATGATAAGGAGATTTCCAAGGAAGACGCTGGCAAGAAAGCAATGGAAATGCTAGAACTTGTTGGTATTAACAATGTTGAAAAGCGTATGACTCAGTACCCACATGAATTCTCAGGTGGTATGAGACAGCGTGTTATGATAGCTATGGGGCTTATCTGCCATCCTAAGCTACTAATTGCCGATGAGCCAACAACAGCTCTTGATGTAACAATTCAGGCACAGATTATTGAGCTTATGAAGGAGTTACAGAAGAAAACCCAGATGGGTATTATATTTATTACCCATAACCTAGGTGTTGTTGCGGAAATATGCGACAAAGTTTGCGTAATGTATGCTGGTAGAATAGTTGAGCAGGGGCCTGTAGATGATATATTCTACAAACATGCTCATCCATATACCGAAGGTCTACTTCGCTCTATGCCTAGAGTAGATGCAGACAGCTACGAGCGACTAATCCCTATTGAGGGAACACCAATAGATATGCTTAACCCACCTCCAGGATGTCCTTTTGCACCTCGTTGTGACAGAGCTATGAAGATCTGCCTACAGAAGATGCCTCCATATGTACAGATTGGCGAAGGCCATCGCAGTGCATGTTGGCTAAGAGTACAGGATCAACTAGCACAGCAGGGGAAAGACATAAACACAGGGGATGCAAACTAGTTTGAAAGAATATTTCAAAGATCTAGAAAGGAAAGAGCATAATATGAGTGAAACTAAAAAACTTTTACAGATAAACAACCTGCGCAAATACTTTCCCCTAAGTGGTGTTAAGGGCCCAGGTGTTCAGGCGGTACAGGATGTATCACTGTTTATAAATAAGGGTGAAACCCTAGGTCTAGTAGGTGAATCTGGCTGTGGTAAAACCACACTAGGGAGAACAATACTAAGACTACATGAACCAACAAGAGGCGAGATTATCTATGATGGAGAAACCATATTTAGAAAAGGCATGGTAGACTCAGATGGTAAAGGAATTAGCGATGTAGATGTTAATATGCTTTCCTATAGAAGAAAGATGCAGATTATCTTTCAGGATCCATCTGCTTCCCTTAATCCTCGTATGACAGTTGGTGAGATTATAGCAGAGCCACTGGATATACATAAACTAGTTGCTAATAAGGCAGACCGTACTGACAGAGTAAAAGAGCTACTATCTAAGGTAGGACTTAACACTGAACATGCTAACCGTTATCCCCATGAATTTTCTGGTGGACAGCAGCAGCGTGTAGGTATTGCAAGAGCCTTAGCAGTACAGCCAGAATTTATCGTATGTGATGAGCCTATCTCAGCGCTAGATGTATCCATCCAGTCACAGGTAGTTAATATGCTAGAAGATATGCAGAATGATATGGGACTTACCTACCTATTTATTGCCCACGACCTAAGTGTTGTGCGCCATATATCCAATAGAATAGGTGTAATGTATCTAGGTGGACTTGTAGAGCTTGCAGAAAGCTACGAGCTAAACAAAAACCCAATACATCCATATACCCAGACACTTATCTCAGCAGTACCAGTACCAGATCCTGAGATTTCTAGAACAAGAAGTAGAATTATTCTAGAAGGTGATATTCCATCACCGATGAATCCGCCATCTGGCTGTAGATTCCACACAAGATGTCCATATGTTAAGCCTATCTGTAAGGAAGAGTTCCCAGCACTTAAGGAACATTCCCCAGGACACTGGGCAGCATGTCATCTATTAGGCTAATATAAGTTGTATATAAGCACAAACTAATATAACAAAATATGTTTAATCTGTTATTGAGTATTTACAAATAAAGTAAACACATGGTATAATTGCCAATTATAATGAAACGAAAAGGTATTAAGCTTTTAGTAGTTAAATCTAAAAGCCTAGGGCTAAGCCCATAAATACACTAAATAACTAGGAGGAAATTAAAGATGAATCTAAAGAAATTACTTTCTGCAGGCCTATCACTAACAATACTAGTAGCTATGCTTGCAAGCTGTGCACCTGCTTCTTCCGAGGCACCTGCATCCAGCGAAACACCAGCAGATCCAGCAGTTTCCAGCGAAGTGGCAGAAACTCCAGCGGCTGAAGGCCCATTTGAGCTAACAGTAAATATCGCTTCCGAGCCACAGACAATCGACCCAGCTCTAAACAGCTCTGTTGACGGTGCTGTAATGACAATGCACATGTTCGAAGGTCTATTTAAATGGCAGGATAGTGGCGTAGCTTACACAGACAACATGAACAAAGCTGAGCTAGTTCCTGGTCAGGCTGAGTCCTACGAAAAAGTTGTAAATGAAGATGGTACAGTTACATACACATTTACACTTCGTGATGACATTAAGTGGAGCGATGGTCAGGCTGTAACAGCTAATGATTTCGTATACTCCTGGCAGCGTCTAGCTAACCCTAACACAGCTGCTGACTACTCCTACATGATTGATGCAGTAGTAGGTTTTGAAGAAGTTCAGGGTGGTGCTGATGTTAGCACACTAGCAGTATCTGCTCCAGATGAGAAGACATTTGTAGTAACAATTAAGAATGAACTTCCATACTTTACAGAAATCTGTGCATTCCCAGCTACATTCCCAGTTCGTCAGGATATCGTAGAAGCTGCTCCTGATACATGGACTGTAGATGATAACTCTGCTAACTACATCACCAACGGTGAGTGGACACTTAGCGAGTGGGCACATGACTCCTACATTACAATGGTACCAAATGAGCACCACTACAATGTAGAAAACCTAGGTCCAGAAAAACTAACATTCCAGCTAATGAGCGATAACAATGCTATGCTTGCTGGTTACAAATCTGGGGAACTAGACTTTATCTTAGATGTACCAGTTGATGAGCAGGCTTCTCTACTAGCTAGTGGCGAAATGCAGATTCTTGACTATGTTGGTACATACTATGTAACATACCAGACCGAGAAGGCTCCATTTGATAACGCTGATGTTCGTAAGGCATTTACACTTGCAATTGACTCCAAATACATTGTAGAAAATGTTGCACAGGGTGGCCAGCTACCAGCAGGTGGTTTCGTACCAGCAGGTATCTATGATGCTGATCCAACAGGTGATGACTTTAGAACAGTTGGTGGTGACTACTGGACAGTGCCAACAGATGACGCTTCATATCAGGCTAATGTGGAAGAAGCTAAGCAGGTTCTTGCTGATGCTGGCTACACAGATGCTGATGGCGACGGTATGCTAGATAACTTCCCAGTTGTTACATACACATATAACACAAGTGACGGCCATAGAGCTGTAGGTGAAGCACTACAGGCTATGTGGGCTGAAATCGGTGTAACAGTACAGCTATCTAATCAGGAGTGGAACGCATTCCTTGAAACAAGAAAGAACGGCGAATTTGAAATCGCTCGTAATGGTTGGATTGCTGACTACAACGATCCAATGTCCTTCCTTGATATGTGGGTAACAGACGGTGGTCAGAATGACGCTCAGTACTCCAACCCAGAATTCGATGCTCTAATTGCAGCAGCTAAGGCTGAAACAGATCCAGCAGCTCGTATGCAGCTAATGCATGACGCTGAAGATATCCTAATGGCTCAGGATTGGGTATGTGGTTCTATCTACTTCTACACAAATCCTTACATGCTACAGGACGGCCTACAGGGTGCTTACTACACACCACTTGGCTACTTCATCTTTAGTAATGTAACACAGGGTTAATCTTGTAAATAATCATTAATATTAGTGGGGGTAGTTCTCTTGCCATAGGCAAGGGAACTACCCCTATATAATTTTTACCCAATATAGCATTTACTGCTATAATATGTTAGAATATACTCTATAATAAAGTATATAAAGAAAAGGGTGGGCACTATTATGGAACGCTGTAAATGGCAGAATCTTTTAACCAATGAAATATACATCCAGTACCACGATAATGAATGGGGTGTAGCCTCCTATGAGGATCAGTATCTTTTTGAGATGTTTATACTGGAGTCTTTCCACTGTGGGCTGTCATGGCTGTTAATACTTAGGAAAAGGGATAATTTTAGAAAAGCCTTTGATAATTTTGATGCTAATATAATTGCAAATTATGATGAGGATAAAATTACCCAGTTAATGGCTGATGAAGGCATTGTGAGAAACAAAGCAAAAATCCTAGCCACCATAGCCAACGCCAAAGCCTACCTTAAGGTAAAGGAACAATGGGGGAGTTTTTCTAAATATATCTGGAGCTTTACAGATAATAAGGTGGTACATTATCCCTTTGATGGGATAAGGGATAGAAATGAGCTTTCTGACAGGCTGGCAAAAGACCTTAAAAAACGAGGTTTTAAGTTTATGGGTACAGTAACTGCCTTCTCATATTTAGAGGCTATAGGGGTAATGGATAACCACGCCCACTACTGCTTTAAATATAAGAGTGAGGGAAAAGCCGAAGAATAAATTCCCCCCACCTATAAATATGATTAAATACATATATACTTAGCTATATTAATAAGGGTCCTCAGCATACTCATTGCTGTCATTCTTCTCAGCACCAAAGTCAAATATATCCCCAGTAACATCGCTATCTCCATCTTCTACATTAGTGTATGCCTCAGGAACAATACCTACCACAACTGTTTCAGCTAAGCAGAAATTTGCGTTAATATCTGTAGAAGCCGAGTAACCGGGAACAATGGCTGTTACATTAAGATGTATAGTAAGCATGATTTGGTGGCGAGTTTGGTTAATACCGGCCACATCAAAGCGATTTTCTATAGTGCTTTCCATATAACCTGTATGTACTATAATAAAGGGAATATCAGGGCCACGACCGGAGAAAAGCTGTCCACCAATTAGTGTGCCCAGTGGTATGGTTATATCTTGGTTTTCCATATTATCCAGTGCCTGTAGCACCCTGTCATTTATGTCGGTACGCAGTCGATTAAGTGCCACCATATCCGTTTGTAGAGAGGTCACATTGCCCTCACCGTCCATAGACAGGGAAACTAGATTATTATACCTAATATTCTCCTCCTCTAACTCTAGGGACACAGCCTTATTAATAATCTGTCCAGAATAAACCTTAGCTTGGTAGGCAGATATGGTTTTAACAATGGGACGCATACGGTAGTCAATTAGCATAATAATAAGAAATACAAATAAAATCCATATAATAAATATGGATTTGTTTTTTCGGGGGAATTTGCCCTTAAAAGCCATATAAATGATCATTCCTTTCTCGGTGTTTTGTGGTTTAGGCTGTTATAATGACCCAAAAGCACAAAACCCAAGTTTGAAACTTTGTTTCAAACTAATCTCCTTTAAAGCGATGATTATATATCAAAATATAATAACTGATGAATATTTAAACTAATGTGTATCTATACATTATATGTGATAATTTGTGAAATAGTTATGATTTAAATAGGAATAAATAAGACACTTGTTCACAGAAATGTATTAAAACCTATTAGGAAAATTTATTGACAACTAGACTAAAAAAGTATACAATTTAAACATAATAATTTGTGAAGTAAAATAGTTTGAAAGAAAGTTTCAAACATGTGTTTTGTGGCTTTGGGGATATTATAATGACAGAATTTTCCTTATAATAACACCACACAAAACTTTAGGAAAGGAATGAAGATTTTTATGGGATTTGACTTAAATGTTGCTGTTTCAGAGATAACAGTATTTACTCAGGGGATACTAAGCTTTTTCTCCCCCTGTATTCTACCTTTAATACCCCTGTACATCGGTTACCTGTCAGGAGGCTCTTATACAACTAATAGCAATGGAGATAGAATATACAATCAGAAAAAAGTGCTACTTAATACCATCTTTTTTATAATAGGGGTAAGCTTTGCCTTCTTCCTATTAGGTCTAGGGTTCTCAGCTGCTGGACAGTTTTTCTCAGACAATAAGATGCTGTTTTCTCGTATAGGTGGGGTGCTAATTGTTGCCCTAGGTCTTATGCAACTAGGATTTCTAGATAAACCCTTTAAAGGGGGAGAAGCTAGGCTGCCTATTAAGATTAACGCCCTTAAGATGAACCCACTAACAGCACTACTTATGGGATTTACCTTTAGCTTTGCTTGGACACCATGTGTAGGCCCAGCCCTTGCTACAGTGCTGATTATGATTTCCTCGACAACCTCTACAGCCAGTGGTATCCTATTAATGGGTATCTACACACTAGGTTTTGTACTACCATTCCTATTTGTAGGGATATTTACCACCCAGCTACTAAACCTATTTAAAAAACATCAGAAAGTAGTTGACTACACAGTTAAAATCGGTGGTGTTCTAATGATTTTAATGGGTGTAATGATGTTTACAGGATTTATGAATACTGTAACAGGTTATCTATCCTCCATAAGTCTAGATAATACTGATACAAGCATAAGCCGTACAGAGGATAAACAGGAGCAGTCAGAAGATGATATTATAGTGGCAGAAGAATCCACCCAGCCAGAAGAAACCCTAGCCCCAGAGGTAACCACTCAGCCAGAAAGTGATGTGCTACCGGCAATAGATTTTGAGCTACAGGATCAGTTTGGCAATACTCATAAGCTAGAGGATTACAAAGGCAAGGTAATATTTTTAAACTTCTGGGCTACATGGTGTCCACCTTGTAGAGCAGAGATGCCAGATATTCAAAAATTATACGAAGAATACGGCCTAAATGAAGAAGATGTAATAATACTGGGTGTAGCCTCACCTAGCTCCTCGGATAATCCTTTTAGCCAAGAGGGCAGTGAACAGGAGGTTATAGACTTCTTAGCAGAGAATAATTACACCTACCCAACAATAATGGATGTTAAGGGAGACTTAGTGTCTTCCTATGGAATATCAGCTTATCCATCAACATTTATGATAGATGCAGAGGGTAATGTATTTGGTTATGTACCAGGTATGCTAACCTATGATATTATGGAAAGTATCATCAGCCAAACAATAGCTGGAGAGATGGATAATCAGTAGTAGAATACCGAGATTTTATAACTGCCGGAGATAATAAGTATCTCTGGCAGTTTCCCAGTATTTAAACTATGGCTATAAAAGAGTAAGCTATTATAGTAAGCCAGTTTAGTTGATTTTACAAAATTATAGGGTATAATAGTAATAGGGCAAAAAACCACTTGATTTATATAATAAAAGTGGTAATATTAATAAGAACGAATATTCATTTACTAGAAATAAATTTTCAGAAAAGGTGGTGTCACTATGGCAGACTGTTTTAAACTTCATTCGGAATACCAGCCAAGAGGGGACCAGCCTCAGGCAATAGATAAACTGGTAGAAGGGCTCAGTAGAGGGGATAAGGAGCAAACCCTACTAGGTGTAACTGGCTCGGGTAAAACCTTTACTATGGCAAATATTATAGCTAAGGTGAACCGACCTACATTAATACTAGCCCATAATAAAACCCTTGCAGCACAGCTATGTAGTGAGTTTAAGGAGTTTTTCCCTGAGAATGCAGTGGAATACTTTGTATCCTACTATGACTACTATCAGCCAGAGGCATATATTGCCCATAGTGATACCTATATTGAAAAGGACAGTGCCATAAACGACGAAATAGAAAAACTTCGTCACTCGGCAACCTCCTCACTATCAGAGCGACGAGATGTAATAATAGTGGCAAGTGTGTCCTGTATCTACTCTCTAGGGGATCCTATAGATTATCGTGAGATGGTGGTATCCCTAAGACAGGGCATGAACAAAGACCGAGATGCACTGTTAAAAAAATTGGTGGAAATCCAGTACGAGAGAAACGATATAAACTTTATCCGAAATAAATTTAGAGTTCGTGGAGATGTGGTGGAGATATACCCATCATATATGAGTGATTTAGCTTATAGGGTGGAGTTTTTCGGTGATGAAATCGAGCGTATAAGTGAGATTAACCCACTGACAGGACAGGTAAAGAATGTTATTAGCCATGTGGCAATCTATCCAGCCTCCCACTATATCGTGCCTAGGGAAAAGATGTTAAAGGCAATGGATAGTATTAAGGAAGAGTGTGACAATAGAGTTTCCCACTTTAAGGATAATGAAAAACACATTGAGGCACAGCGTATAGCAGAGCGTACCAACTATGATATGGAGATGCTAACAGAGATAGGTTTTTGCAAAGGAATTGAGAACTACTCAAGGGTGCTATCAGGGAGAGAAGAAGGAGCAGTGCCTTTTACTTTATTTGATTATTTCCCAGAGGATTTTATATTCTTTGTAGATGAAAGCCATGTAACCCTACCACAGGTTAGAGGGATGTATGCAGGGGATAGGGCAAGAAAGCAAAACCTTATTGAGTATGGTTTTAGGCTACCTTCAGCACTGGACAACCGTCCACTTAATTTTGATGAGTTTTACGGTAAACTTAACCAAACCATCTTTGTAAGTGCCACCCCAGGCCCCTTTGAGAAGGAACACTCACACCATGTTGTAGAGCAGATTATAAGACCAACAGGGCTACTAGATCCTGAGATTATAGTAAAGCCAGTAGAAGGTCAGATAGATGATCTATTCTCTGAGATAAATATCCGAGTAGCCAAAGGGGAAAAGGTCCTAGTAACCACCCTTACAAAGAAGATGGCAGAAGATTTAACTAGCTATATGGACAATCTAGGTGTTAAGATTAAATATATGCACCACGACATAGATACCATGGAGCGAATGGAGATAATAAGGGATCTTAGACTAGGTGAGTTTGATGTGCTAGTAGGGATTAACCTATTAAGAGAAGGACTGGATATTCCAGAGGTTTCTTTAGTAGCTATATTAGACGCAGATAAGGAAGGTTTCCTTCGTTCTGAAACTTCCCTAATCCAGACTATAGGTAGAGCAGCTAGAAATGAAAATGGTCAGGTAATAATGTATGCTGATCAGGTAACAGGCTCTATGGAGCGAGCAATGACCGAAACTCTCCGTCGTCGTAAGCTACAGATGGATTATAACACAGCTCATGGAATAACCCCAACCACCATTAAAAAAGGTGTTCGTGATATACTGGAAATCTCCAGCAAGGATAAGGCAAAAACTCCTAAGGGTAAGAAACTATCCTACCGTGAGAAAACAGCATTAATCGAAAGATTAACAGCAGAGATGAAAAACGCAGCTAAACTGCTAGAGTTTGAACATGCAGCCTATCTACGAGATAAGATAAATAAATTAAAAGAAGAAAAATAGCTATTCTCCTATCTATAGCTAGGTGGCTATATAATAGGAGTTAGGTTTTGTGGTGCTTAGATAATGGTAGCTACCATAGAACATAAGGAAAGGGAAGGTCATAATTTTGGCAAAGGATACTATAGTAATAAGAGGTGCTAGGGAGCACAATCTAAAGAATATTAACATCGACCTGCCTAGAGATAAGCTAATTGTCTTTACAGGTCTATCAGGCTCAGGAAAAAGCTCCCTAGCCTTTGATACAATATACGCTGATGGACAGCGCAGATATGTGGAGAGTTTGTCCTCCTATGCAAGGCAGTTTCTAGGACAGATGGAAAAGCCAAATGTAGACTATATAGAGGGGCTATCACCAGCTATCTCTATTGATCAGAAAACCACCTCTAAAAACCCTCGTTCCACAGTGGGAACAGTTACAGAGATTTACGACTATCTAAGACTATTATATGCAAGGGTGGGGACACCTCACTGCCCAGTATGTGGCAAGGAGATTTCTCAGCAGACAATAGATCAGATGGCTGACAAGGTGTTATCACTGCCAGAGGGAACAAAGCTACAGATAATGTCCCCTATAGTAAGAGCTAGAAAAGGGGAGCATGTAAAGGAATTTGAGTCAGCTCGTCGCTCTGGTTATGTTAGAGTTAGGGTAGATGGTAATATCTATGATTTATCCGAGGAGATAAAGCTAGAGAAGAATAAAAAACACAATATCGAGGTTGTAGTAGATAGAATCATACTAAAGGAAGATATACGCTCTAGGTTAATAGGCTCAATGGAAAATGCCATTGCCCTATCAGGTGGGCTGGTTATTGTGTCGGTAATAGATGGTGAGGAGATGTTATTTTCTCAGAATTTCGCCTGTCCTGAACATGATATCAGTATGTCACAGCTAGAGCCAGCAATGTTTTCTTTTAACAATCCAAGTGGAGCTTGTGAAAAATGTACAGGCCTAGGTACCTTCCTAGAGGTGGATCCAGATTTAGTAATCCCTGATAAAAGCCTATCTATTAGAGAAGGTGCAGTGAAGGCAAGTGGTTGGTATTATGCTGAAGGTGGAATAAGCCAGATGTATTTTGAGGGACTGGCAAAACACTATAAATTCTCCCTAGACACCCCAATAAAGGATTTAACCAAAAAACAGCTCAATCTGATACTTTATGGCAATGATGGTGAGGTCATTACTGTTCAAAGGGAAACAGGCACTATGAGTGGAGCCTACAAAACAGCCTTTGAAGGGGTAATTAATAACCTACAGCGCAGATTTAAAGAAACCAATAGCGAATGGATGAGGGACGAGTTATCTTCACTAATGAGCAGTGTAAACTGCCCAGACTGTAAAGGATACCGTCTTAAAAAGGAAATTCTATCGGTATTAGTTGGTGGTATAAATATTAGTGAGCTAACTAATAAATCAGTGGTACAGGCTATAGAGTTTTTTAATAATATAGAGTTTACCCAAAAACAGCAGATGATCTCAGCACAGATAATAAAAGAGATTAAAGAGCGTCTAGGATTTTTAGACAATGTAGGCCTTGATTATCTAACCCTATCCCGTTCTTCTGGTACTCTATCCGGTGGAGAAAGCCAGCGTATTAGATTGGCAACCCAAATAGGATCCTCACTAGTAGGGGTACTGTATATCTTAGATGAGCCAAGTATTGGCTTACATCAGGTGGATAATGAGAAACTTATTGAAACTTTAAAGAAACTTCGTGATTTAGGTAATACTCTAATTGTAGTAGAGCACGACGAGGATACCATGTATGCAGCAGATCAAATTATAGATATAGGACCAGGGGCTGGGGTACATGGTGGAGAGATTATCTTCCAGGGTACAGTAGAGGAGATGAAAGCCTCTGACAAATCCATTACAGGTGCCTACCTAAGTGGTAAGAAGAAAATCCCACTGCCAGAAAGCAGACGCAGTGGCAATGGCAATGTAATATCCATTAAGGGTGCTGAGGCTAACAATCTTAAAAAGGTTAATGTAGATATTCCACTGGGGCTTATTAACTGTGTTACAGGGGTATCAGGCTCAGGTAAAAGTACATTGGTAAATGAGATATTATACAAGGCTTTAGCCAGCCAGTTAAATGGCTCTAGGCTAAAACCAGCAAAGCATAAATCTATCGAAGGAATAGAAAACCTAGATAAGGTAATAAACATTGACCAATCACCAATAGGCAGAACACCGCGCTCTAACCCAGCTACCTACACAGGGGTATTTGGGGATATTAGAGAGGTTTTCGCCCAGACAGCAGAGGCTAAAATCCGAGGTTATAACTCAGGAAGATTTTCCTTTAATGTAAAGGGAGGTAGATGTGAAGCCTGTGAAGGTGGAGGTATCCTAAAGATTGAAATGCACTTCCTACCAGATATATTCGTACCCTGTGAGGTTTGTAAAGGCCAAAGATATAACAGAGAAACCCTAGAAATCCAGTATAAAGGCAAAACCATTAACGATGTACTGGAAATGACAGTGGAGGACGGCTGTAAATTCTTTGAGAATATACCTAAGATTAAGCGTAAACTGGATACATTAAATCAGGTGGGACTAGGATATATTAAAATTGGTCAGCCAGCAACAACCCTATCAGGAGGGGAAGCGCAGCGAGTTAAACTAGCCACAGAGCTTTCCAAGCGAGCAACTGGCAAAACTATCTATATCTTAGATGAGCCTACTACAGGGTTACACACAGCAGATGTACATCGTCTAATAGATGTTCTACAGGTGCTGGCTAATACAGGTAATACAATACTGTTAATTGAGCATAATTTAGATGTGGTTAAGGTTGCCGACCATGTTATCGACCTAGGGCCACTAGGTGGGGATAAGGGTGGTACAATAGTAGCCACAGGTACACCAGAGCAGATAGCAGCAAATAAGAAATCAGCCACAGGTAGATTTTTAAAGAAACTGCTATAATTAGATTATCTGTAAATATCATATAATAATAAAAACCTCTAGTTCGGTGAACTAGAGGTTTTTTTGTTTAATATATAGGTTGTTGGGGTGGTTTTCCTGTATTTGATAATTATATATTTTTACTAAGTTTTTCGTTTATAGATTTTAATCGCTGTTTATCTAGTAGCCAGCTAATTACAAATATAATAATATAGGTAATAGTAAAGGTAATAGCGACGATAACAAGGTATTCCCTATAAAATATAAATCCATTTGTAATGGTAACCAGTAGACAAATTGTAAAATGTATACTAGCTTGTTGGATTAATTTTAGCTTTTGGCTTTCAAATACTAAAGCACTAATGCCAAATACTGCTGAGGCAATACACCAAGCCAAAAGTTGGCTGGTAACTTCATCAAATCCCGTAAACATAACCATGAATAACACTGTAAATACAAATCCAAAACCTAAACCAATCATTAAACTATTAAATACTTTCATTGTAATATTCCTTTCCATATCCTAGCTGTGGCTAGGAGTCCATAATTGCTTTCCTAAAATCTTTCATGTAAAATCGTGATATCAATAACTTTTCTCCGTTTTTTAAGGTAAGGGTATAGTTACCACTAAACTCGGCTTCTAGGGATTTTACATAGGAGATGTTAACCAGTAGACCTTTGCCGATTTGTGCGATGTTATGGGACTTAAACATATCCAGTAGCTGGGATAGGGTATATCCACAGTAGTAACTGCCACTAGTGGTTTGTGCCACTACCTTACGGTTATTAGTTTCAAAATACATAATCTGAGCAATGTCACTGAGAATTTCTCTATCTTCATCTAGTAGCATAATCTTAGTGGTTATACTGGTGGATTTTAGCAGATTTACTATGTGGTTAACCTGACTACTGGATATATCACCACGGATAATAATCTCAATATCTTCACTATTAATATCTTCTAGTGTTATCTTCATTGTAGACCTCCTTTCTATGGATACAGAATATCATAAATAATCTTACTTGTCACAAAAAAATTACCCACAGGTAGTAAAATCAGCCTAAGAGGTATAGAAAACCCCACAGATACACTAAAGACTCTGTAATAAATCTTAGAGTACATTCTATGATGTATACATACTAAAGCTAATATAGAGTAAAAAAATAGCAAAATATAAAAGTATTAACTACTTAGATATTTTGCTATTTAAATTTGTTATTTATCAAATACTTAGGTGAAGTCATGTGTGGTGCCTTCCCTCACCATAGGCGAGGGAAAGCACCACAACAATTGATATATAACTTTTAAATTAATTATTTAGGTGTGTTATCCTCAGAACTATCATCTGTAGTAATGTCTTCAGATGTTGTAGCTGGGATAGTAGTTTCTGTAGTAGTTTCGCTAACAGGGGTAGCATTATCCAATGGAACTGTTTCAGTAGCAGTAGTAGTTTCTGCAGTTACAGTTTCGGCTAATACTTCCTCAGAAGGTAGCTCAGCTACTTTATCCTCAGATTGAACTTCTGTAGGTTCTTCTGCTTTTGGCTCTTCTTTTCTCAGTGGAGGCAGTGTACCACCTTCCATTAGAATCTTAAACTCAGAAGCATCTAGTTTCTCACGCTCTAGTAGGTTTTCAGCCACCAGTGTAAGTTTATCCATATTAGTAGATAGAATGTCCTCAGCCTTCTGATAAGCTGTGTCAATAACCAGTCTTACTTCAGCGTCAATCTCAGAAGCTACAGCCTCAGAGTAGTTTCTTGACTGGGATATATCCCTACCTAAGAACACCTCACCCTGATCCTGTCCGTAGACAACAGGGCCTAATTTTTCACTAAAGCCATAACGGGTAATCATAGCCCTAGAAATCTTGCTAACTCGTTCTAGGTCATTGGAAGCACCTGTGGAAATATCATCAAGTACCAGTTTTTCAGCCATTCTACCACCTAGTAGCACTACAAGGTTACCCTTCATCTGGCCACGAGTACGGTAGCTGCTATCCTCTACAGGTAAGCTCATAGTGTAACCACCAGCCATACCACGAGGGATAATAGAGATTTCGTGTACAGGGTCTACATCTTTAGTAAAGTAGGTACACACTGCGTGACCTGCTTCATGGTAGGCTGTTAGACGCTTCTCTTTATCAGTGTAAACATGGGAGCGTTTTTCTGGGCCTGCAATAACCTTAATAGTTGCATCTTGTACATCTACCATTGTAATTGCCTTACGGTCTGCACGAGCAGCAAGTAGTGCAGCTTCGTTTATAATATTCTCTAGGTCAGCACCGGTAAATCCAACTGTAGTCTTAGCAATTACAGATAAATCTACATCAGGGCCTAAAGGTTTATTCTTTGTGTGAACTTTAAGGATATCTTCTCTGCCCTTAACATCGGGTAAACCAACTACTATCTGACGGTCAAAACGACCTGGTCTTAGTAGTGCTGGGTCAAGGATATCACGACGGTTAGTTGCAGCAATGATGATTACGCCGATATTAGCAGCAAATCCATCCATCTCAACTAGTAACTGATTAAGTGTTTGTTCTCTTTCGTCATGTCCACCACCTAGGCCTGCACCTCTGTGACGACCAACTGCGTCGATTTCATCGATGAATATAATACTTGGTGCTGCTTTTTTAGCTTGATCAAATAGATCACGTACACGGGAAGCACCCACACCGACAAACATCTCTACAAAGTCAGAACCTGAAATAGAGAAGAATGGCACACCAGCTTCACCAGCAACAGCACGAGCAATAAGAGTTTTACCAGTACCTGGAGGACCCATTAGT
>CAYJEQ010000011.1:0-4596 GCA_964369235.1 uncultured Oscillospiraceae bacterium
TTTATGCTCTACTTTTTTTATATTTTTTTAAGTAGGCTCTTTTCTTACCCCAACAGAATTTTACCTCAACAATTAATATAGAGGTTATTTTATAATTATTTAGCCTTTTAATCTTCAGCTTTTAATCTTCAGCTTTTAATCTACATATATAATATGTTATTATGTACATCAGCTCAGGAGGAATCACCACCAGTAGAAAAATCCCCCTTAGATCTATCTGTAAAAGTCTAGAAAAATCATCTTGAAAAAGTGTAATCCATGCCCAGTAAAACAGTGCTGACATAAGAGATCCATAAATCACAGGCACTATAAAACCAAGTAATTTATTTTTACTTAGTGATAAGGCTATATGTATAGGTAGAGATACCGCTATTATAAGAAATAGTATTGCCACTAGTATTAGCAAAACAAATTTTGCCATTAGAAATATGTCTTCCATCACATTGTACCAGCTTGTAAGTATTTTGTATGTAAACTTAGCATTCAAATATATCTTAGCCTATATAATTTTATAGGTCTCTTACATCATATCCCAGAGTTTTAGATAGTTTATATTTAAGCTGGGTAATCCAATATGTCCAAATCTTCTCTGGCATATCTCCAGATATCTTTAGTCCACTAGATTCTACTGAAACTGTAAGATTTATCTTATCTCCACGCCAGCCATAATCATCTCCATCATGTACCCAATGATCCATAGTGGAAAACACCTTAAAAATATCTTCCCATCTTTCATTAACTACCTCTGTGCTAATATCAAGGCTTACCTGATGGTAGGTTGTTTCTTCTAGGATTGGTGGGTTTTCTTCCAGCTTCTTTTTTAACCTTTTATTAACCTTTTTTCTACATATAAAATATATTCCTAGTAATACTATAAGAGGTATTACTAGCGTTCCTCCAAAGGTTATTCCAAATAATAATAAAGTCTCTGAAAATGTAGATCCATCTATTACAGTATGTGTGATTCCTTCTACAATCCCAGGCAATACATTTATTATAAGTGCTAAAGGCACCATAAGTCCCAACCATTTATTATCATGCAAGGAAAGAAAAACATGCAATATTAGTCCTACTATCATTATTATTAAAACTATAGCTACAGCTATTAGCGCTACTCCCATAACTCCTCCGTCCAATACACCCTTTGTGTATGTAAATTGTATTTTTATTAAGGCTTACTAGTTATATATAGCTTTTATATAACTTTATCTAAAATGTATTATATCACTATTAATTTATAATTACAACTAGATATGACCTATAAATATAAAGATAAACTACTATTTAAGTCTATATTAAGCTATATCTATTATATTTATGGTAGATGTTATATATCTGATTACCTTCCAAAGGTCTTTATCAATAGTTTGGGTAAAATAATAACCCCAATCTCAAGTTAAATAGAGATTGGGGCTTATATTTTCTTTACCTTAGATTATAAACTATCTGCAAAGCCAAATCCAGCTTCAATAGCTTTCTTATTTAGCTCCTCTGTACCCTTAGGGATACGGTTAAGTAGAGCTGTCATAGCAGATTCTCTTGTTACTATACCAGAGTATGCAACAATAAAACCAAGGGCAACCACATTAGCTACAAGAGGCTTTAACTCTGTGGAAGCTGTTTCAAGGATTGGTACCTTAACCACTGGTACAGCACTTGCAGAGGTGTCTACAGAGCTGTCACAGATAACCTTAGTTGTTTCAGGTGCATTTGCTCCATATAGTCTAAAGGACTCATTAGTTAGACATAATAGGTAGTTTGGTACAGTTGCCTTAGGATAGTCAATTCTTGTACTAGAGATGACTACCTCAGCCTTAGATGCGCCACCTCTTGCCTCAGGGCCATAGCTCTGGGACTGTAGTGCATATTTATCATCAAGGATTGCAGCTTCAGCTAGGATAATACCTGCAGTAATAACACCCTGACCGCCGGAACCACTTAGTCTAAATTCTATACGACCATGCATTATTTACTCCCCCTAACTTTGTTAATTAGTTCTGTATATTTAGCCGTGTACTCATCACAAGGACGATTAAAGAATTCACCTAGTACATACTGTTTGTCATACTCGGTTACCCCTTCTTTTCTCATTGTGGAGTTTTCTTTAATATATTTAATCATTGCAGGAGCATCGCCGATTTTATTTCTTCTGCCGAAATATGTGTGACAGTTAGAAACAGCTTCTACCACAGAGAAACCTTTATTACTTAGAGCATTTTTGATATACTTCTGTAGAAGGGCTATATGGAATACAGAGCCTCTAGCGCCATAGGTAGCACCAGCACCATCAACTAGATTCATCAGGTCAAATGGACGGTCTATATTACCAAATGGAGCAGTTGTTGCCATTGCATTAGTCGGTGTTAGTGGGGAATACTGACCAGATGTCATACCGTAGATATTATTATTTATAATAATTGTTGTAATATCAATATTTCTTCTAGCAGCATGGATTAGGTGGTTACCACCAATAGCAGAGGAGTCACCGTCACCTGTAATTACAATTACATTAAGATCAGGATTTGCCATCTTAACACCAGTTGCAAAAGCAAGGGCTCTACCATGAGTTGTATGAAGTGTATTAAAATTCATATAACCAGGGGCACGAGAAGAACAACCGATACCGGATACTATTACTGTTTTCTTAGGGTCCATACCTAATTCGTCTACTGCACGGATAATAGCTCCCATTACGATACCATTACCACAACCAGGACACCAGATATTAGGCATTTTATTCTGTCTTAAATATTCTAATGTTTTAGCCATTATTAATCACCGCCATTACATCTCTATATAGCTCTTCTGTTTTGAAAAGCTCCCCTGTTACATTAGAAATCTTATGCACAGGAAGTTTACCTGCTACTAAGCGCTCTACTTCAAGCACTAGCTGACCTAGGTTAAGTTCAGGAACAATAATGTTTTTAGCAGATTTTACTGCTTCCCACATACCTTTTTCTGGGAAAGGCCAGATAGTTTTAGGAATGCACACACCTGCTTTAATACCATTTGCACGAAGCTGATTAGCTGTAAACATAGCTGTTCTAGCTACTGCACCATAAGCTATCATTACCACTTCTGCATCTTCTGTTAGGTAGTTTTCGTATATTGCAATTTCATCTGCATTATCATCAACTTTATCACAGATTCTTCTTACTAGTATATCATTGTTTGCTGTAGAGTTACTTGGGAATCCTGTTTCGTCATGGGCTAGACCAGTTACATGGAATCTATAGCCATCACCAAAAGATGCCATTGCAGGCACTAGTTCACCTTCATTTACCTTGTATGCTAGGTACTCATCTTCACCACAATCAGGTTTTACACGATTGAAGATTTCATAATCATCTTCAATTTCTACACCTTCTCTCATATGAGCAATTACTTCATCAGTCATAACAAGAACTGGTGTACGGTATTTTTCAGCATAGTTAAATGCTGTAATTGTTAAATCATGCATCTCTTTTACAGAAGATGGACATAGGCAGATTGTTGGGTGGTCACCCTGTGTACCCCATTTTGCCTGCATAATATCACCCTGTGCTGGAGATGTAGGTAGACCTGTTGATGGGCCCATTCTCATTATAGATACCACAACACATGGAATTTCAGCTATAGCGGCATAACCTAGGTTTTCCTGCTTAAGAGAGAAACCAGGACCAGAGGTTGCTGTCATAGCTTTTGCTCCTGTTAGAGAAGCGCCGATAATAGCTGCCATTGAGGCAATCTCATCTTCCATCTGGATAAATCTTCCCCCTACCTTAGGTAGTCTAATTGCTGATTGCTCTGCAATCTCAGAAGATGGGGTAATTGGATAACCTGCATAAAAGTTCATCCCTGCTCTTATTGCACCTACTACACAAGCTTCATTGCCCTGTAGTAGTACAGATTTCTTTTTATTCTCACTCATAGGTTATTTTGCCTCCTTTACAAAAATTGCGAAATCAGGACATCGCATTTCGCACATCTTACATTTAATGCAGTCATCTTCTTTAAGAGCTACTACCTTTTCGCTTTGGATAGCTAGTACCTGCTTAGGACAGAACTCTACACATATTCCACAGCCTTTACACCAAGCAGTATTGATATCTAATTTTGACATACTATTACCACCCTTTCTATTGTTTATTTTTAGTTTTTTATTTGTGTTGTAATCACTACAAAAAAATATAATTAGAAGTGACAGCTTTATTTTACAATTTTTAGTTGTGTTTGTCTAGAGATTTAGCAAAGTTTTTTATATTTCAGCAGATTGCACTGTATAATGGAGGTAAGTATAGGTATTTTAACATTATTATTTGTTTAATAAATATATTATACGCTTACAAAAAAAGCCATCTAAGAGAAAAATCCCTTAAGATGGCTTTTTATAAAATATCTACAACATTATACTAATAGATTAATAGCGATTGCGTCATTTTCTGTAGGTGCTTCACTACCTGTATAGCTGTGATAAACCTCAATAGAGGAGCCTACTATGTAATTTTCCACAGATAGATTAAATCTTGTGTTGTCGGTAATATTAAACTGCATCTGAGCTACATCATAGTTTTTGCCTTCAGCCATGTCTACTGTCCATAAATCTCCATCAATAGC
>CAYJEQ010000011.1:4696-52992 GCA_964369235.1 uncultured Oscillospiraceae bacterium
ACTGTCCATAAATCTCCATCAATAGCAGTAATTACCCCAGTATAAAGTGCTGTATCCATAACTACTATTGGCTGTCCTGTAAGTAGGGAAGCTTCTTCCTCTAAGGCTTCCATTGGTGCTTCGCCGAAAAGATCTTCACTAGATGTGTCTTCTGTAGTTAGATTTACATTTGCTACAGTTGGGGTACTACTCTCAGTTTGTGAGTTTACTGGTGCCTGAGTAGCACATCCTGTTACTGCTACTGCTACCATAGCTGTGAATATTAATGTTATAAGTTTTGTTTTCATGATAAATTATTTTCCTTTCAATTAGGGGGCTAGTTTTTAGATATTTGCCCCTTGCTACACTAAGAGTGGATAGAAAAATATATTTTATTGCATAATAATTTTTGGGAAATAAAATTTTGTGATAGATTTATGTGTAATACCTCTAAATATATATTGGTATATACCTATTATTACAGACCATATTACAGCTTAAATTGTAATATGATTATTTACATATTTTTCATTGAATGGAAATATTATTATTGGTATAATTAAAGACAAGAAGTTAATGGAAATACAGTTAATATTAGGGTTTATAGATAGTGATATAAATATTAAAATTAAATAATTTAAATATTTATGCATTTATTTGGTAAATTATCTGCACATATATTATGTATGAAATAATAACTATTTAACATAAAATAAGGAAGGCTGGTTACAATATGAGAAAGATAAACAAATTAGCAGCGACTTCTCTAATAATGGGAGGGGTGTCCTTACTGGCTAATCAGCTGGTAGTTTTTGCATCTCCTGTAATAGATAATGTTATTGACCTTAAAGATCAGCCTGTAATTATTGCCTCTCAGGGACAGGGGACTATGTTATATGGTGATAGAGATATTGTAGGTGTTTTTGAGGAAACTACTGATTTAGCAATAGTGCTAGAGGGGGTAGAAACCTATGAGGACGGTTCTTACAATCTTAGTGGATATAAAATCCTAACTACTGATGCATTATATCTAGGTGGTGTATTAGATAGTGTAGAGGGGACCAGATCTCAAGATATACTTAGAATGGGTGATACTATTAATGATGATAATAATACCCAGTTTATTGGTTTTGAAACTATCCACCCTATAAATGGTGCCACTATATCCCAAAAGAATATTAGTGGTAGTAGCAGTATTATTCCTGCATCTTATACACTGGGAAATCAGGTTTTAACTGAGGGGGATTATTCTGCTAGTATAACCGATAGATTTACTGTAGTAAAAGAATCGGGAAATGAATATAAGTGGGAGATTGATTTTACAGGTAAGCTAGCTTATAGTGAAAAAACTACTTTAAATATTACAGTAGGGGATAAAATATACAATGGTAAACCCCATACTATTGCATTTACCTTAAGTCATGAAGGTACAACAATTCACAACGGAATAGTTAGCTATAAATTTGCCCCTGTTACCTATGTAGATGGTTTGGTGGCACAGCCTAGTTTAGAGAGTTTTACCAATGGAACACCTCCAGTAATGGCAGGTGAATACTGGGTAATTGCAAACTACTCAGGAGATCCATCCCTTGGTTACCATAATACTAATTCACAGATGGCAAGATTTAAGATTAACACCACCCCACTGACTATAACTCCTGTAGATATGGAGCTTAAATCTGGGGAGCTAATACTAGACGCTCAGGTAAGGTACAATGGATTTGTAAATGGTGAAGATTATACAGTTTTAAAAAATCAGCTGGAAACCACAGTAATACCAAATTCTAACCCTACTGGGGAAGCTATGTTATATGCTACAGAAGATGGTAAGATTTATGTTTCAGGACAATCTGCTGATAATTATAGTATAAGCTATGGTATAGCTGATTTAGTGGTAACTGAGAAGGACTACTACACCATAACAGGTAATATGGTAGAGCAGTGGTATACAGAGGATATTATAATAACCCCAACTGATAGCGAGTATAAATATGTTAAAACCTCCACAGAGGAAAACTACAGGGAAAGCCTAACCTTAACCGAGAGTGGACAGGTAGAGCTTATGTTTGCAAAGAAATCAGGAGAGGATTATATCCCACTAGCACCAATTACACTTACATATAGTATAGATAAAACTATACCGACTATAGAGGAAGTAGTTATTGGAGAAATTATAGATAATACTATTGTAGTAACAGTTAATGCCGTTGATGAGGGAAGTGGAATATCCCAGTATAGCTTTGATGGTGGTATAAACTGGCAGGAGGGGAATACCTTTACCTACAGTGATAATCAAGAGATAGCTCTAGATACTATTCAGATTAAGGACAATGCTGGTAATATAGGGAAATATAATCAGCTTATCACCATAGATACCTTGGATAAAACCCCACCTGTAATCTCTGGAATAACTCTAAATCACAACACGCCAGAAAACACAGTTACAGTGGTGGTAAATGCCACCGATCCACAGGGCGAGGTAGTAAGTTATAGTTATGATGGTGGTGTAAACTGGGTAGAGGATAATACCTTTACCTATTCCCAAAATCAAACTATAGCCACTGAAACTATTAAGGTAAAAGATCCTTGGGGAAATACAGCAAGCTATCTACAGGAAACAGTAATAAATCAGATTGATAACAGCCTACCTGTAATAGAAGCTGTAGCTACAAGCTATAATAGTGAAGATAATACAGTTACTATAACCATAACTGCAACAGATGATAATACCAACCTAAGTTACAGTTATGATGGTGGTGAAAGCTGGAGTACAACTAATAGTAAAGTCTACATTGATAATACTTTAATACCAATAGATGCAATACAGGTTAAGGATATTGTGGACAATACTACAAAGTATCAGCCTACAGTGGAGATTAAAGGAATAGATAAAACCCCACCTGTAATGACTACTACTATAGCTAGTGGCAGTGTAATTAGCACTGATGGACAGGTTATCACCCTTAACTTTAACGAAGTGGTAAAAGCCACTGAGGGAATAAACCTAGTATCTCTAGATGATGATACAGCTATTACATGGACTATCTCAGAAGATGGTAAGGCAGTTAGCTTTAATAGTTTAGCTATAGAGGAGGGGGAACTTACCACCACCATATATAAGATATCTGGGATTACCGATATATATGGCAATGTGATGGAGGATATTTCCTTAAGTTATAAAACTATAGAGGGCAGTGAAAACGCCCTATCTATAACCACCCTTCCTACCACAGCCGTAAATCTACCTACTATGATTTTACAAACAGGTAGTGTGGATCACCTAGTATCAAATCCAATCACTGCTGCTGATAAACTTATTGCTGATAATTATTTAAGGGATAATAATATATTATCAGCTAATAGTATAGTAAATTACTACGATTTACAGTTAGTATCTGATGGAGGTAATATAAGCAGAACAATCTATCTACCATTCCCAGCAGGGTTTAGTGTTAATAGTGGTTATGACTACAAAGTATACCATTTCCCAGAAGGAGAAGTAATACCAAAGATAATAAATGGTGCTGTTACTTCTACTGGTATAATGATTACCACTAGTGAGTTTAGTCCTTTTGTACTGGTGGCTACTTTAAAAAATACAGCGGTTACACCATCTGTAGGTGGAAGTAATAATGATAACGACAATGAACACCGTGAACAGGAATATTGGGATGAGCTAAAGTTACAGGTAGAGGAAGCAGAAGATGGAGAATTTATCTCTACTAGTCTAAGAGGCTACACACAAGTGCCAGCCAGCTTATTGCGACTGATGTTTAATAGGGATATTACCCTAGAGCTAAACTGGTCACCAGATAATGAGATGACTATTAATGGATTAATGATGTTTGATATACCTGCTACAAAGGTATACTACAATATTGATGATTTATATGACATCTATAAAGATGGTGGGAAAACCCCAGAGCCTACAGTAGCCCCTACAGCGACACCAACCCCAAGCCCTACAGTAGCTCCAACAGCTACCCCAACTCCAAAACCTACTGCAACTCCTACCCCAACAGCTACAGCTACTCCAACTCCCACACCGACAGCTACTACGACAGCTACCCCAGAGCCTACTGTAGTGCCTACACCAGAGCCTACACCAAGCCAAGCTCCAGTAGAGGAGGCGGATACACAGCCATCTTCTGTAAGTGGTGTAATAGCAGTGCTAGTAGTAGTGGGACTTTTAGGGATTGTAATGGCAATCTACTACAGAAAGAAAAAAGTAGATAAATATTAAAACTTAATAGCTGTATTTAATATAGAGGGAAAGCCCTAATATATTAAGGCTATATCAATTGTTGAGGTGCCTTGCCTATGTCAAGGCACCTTATATAATTTTACACTGGATTTAAAGCATAACCTATATTAATAGTGGACAAAGCTTATATTAAGATACTAAGATGAAATTTTCTTGGTGTATTCTCAAATGTGGCTATATAAAGGTTGACTAAGGATTGAACAAAGAACAAAGCACCCTACTGTATACTGACCCCCAATAGTTAGATTTAATAACCTAAGGAATGGGAGGTAGGTATATAGTAGGGTGTTTTGCTTGGTGTGATTTATATGCAATTTATCGAAATATCCTATTTAAGCTTGCCAACCACAGGAAGATTAAGCTCTCTGCCATCATCGTGTTTCATAACAGCAGTAATGTCTGTACCAGCCATCTGTCCATTGTGTTCACCACCAGCCCATGCTGGGTGGTCGGTAACATCGTATACTACACCATCAACAGCCACATAAGCAGCCATGCCATCTTTACCATTATACTTACTAAGCTCTTCTAAGGTAAACTCCATATCTCCAGTCATAGCCGTTTTATCATTAGTAGCAGTTGCAGAAGTTGTAGCTTCTACAGCTGTATCAGCTGGCTTAGCAGGACTAGCTGAGGCAGTAATTTCTATAGGTGTTTCTCCAGTAACTGCCATAGTATCACCAGCAGCCATTTCATAATCTGCTAGGGTGCCTATTACAGGAAGATTAAGCTCTCTGCCGTCATCGTGTTTCATAACAGCAGTAATGTCTGTACCAGCCATCTGTCCATTGTGTTCACCACCAGCCCATGCTGGGTGGTCGGTAACATCATATACTACACCATTAACAGCCACATAGGCAGCCATGCCATCTTTACCGTTATACTTAGCAAGCTCCTCTAAGGTAAGAACCATATCACCAGCTACTGCCATTTCATTTTCTATAGTTGCTTTCTCGGTCATGGCAATATCTTCTTCCATGGTTTCCTTCATTGTTTTTTCCTCAGTTACAGCTGGGGTAGAGCTGATGGTGGATTTTTCCATAGTTGGAGTATCATTAGTAGCTGGGGCTGGGGTGCTACAAGCTATTAGTGATACTGCTATTATAAGGGTTAATAGGGATACTAAAGATTTTTTAACTAACTTCATTTTGTTCTCCTTTAATTATGTTACAGGTTAATAGGCTTATGATAGGTTAATGTTACTTTATGCCAGTAGTCACATATAGCTGCAGATAATAAATCTAGTAATTACAATATTTTACAATGTGACTTAACATTACCTAGAGGGGAATGAATAGGAAAATATTGTTACCTAATTATAACAGCAGATTTTTTCGATGTCAATAAGAATATAGTTAATATGCTGTGAATAATAATGAACAAATAAAATCATTTATGCAATACGCACAAAATCTCTAGGTTTTATATATTAGGAATGATTTTTGATTAGTATTAAATAGATCTATAGTAATATAGAGGCTTTACAGTTGTTTAATCTTAAGATTAGATTGTATGAATAGTGGATTTTGCTATAGGAATTATCCTAAATCTGTTAAAATAGAAATGTAAACAGTTACAATTGTAATATGTTCCAAAATAATATATAAATCTTCTAAATTTATGGCTTAATTTGCAGTTTATGGTAAAATATAGATATTACTTTAGGAGAAAAAGAAGAATTTTTTCGAAATTGATAAAATAATGTATATGATTAAAGTAATAATTTGACATTAATACCTACTAAAGTATAGTGCGAAAACTTAATTTATTAACTTATGTTAAAATAAATAGTGTTTTTTTACAATAATTCAATTAAATATCAGTAAAGTTTATCAAAATAATATTTTGTATCCCTATACCAAAGAATGGTTACATTATGAATTTTTTTAGGTAAAATATAGAACATGAGATAGGAGGTGTGTATCGTGAAAGAAATGGACAAACACGAAATAGATAGCGATTACGCACCAGTTTCCAGTGAGGAAACTAAAGAAAAGGATGAGTCCCATAATGAGTTTTGGGAAGAATATGCGAGAATACATGCCTCCAATCATCTAACACTAGATCAGTTTTCTGATCACACAAAAATCGAAGGATACTTCGAAAATAAACAAGTGCCTGATTTTTTAGGATGCGACCGTCTTCTCAAAATGGACAATATGTTCGGTAGAATACAGCAAGGTTATAATCCAATGAAAAATCGGGCTTTTTTATATGCTCATATAAAAACCTCCATATATGATAGTGCTGCTTCAAGCTATAAACGCCAGCTATCAGAGAAAACCATGTTTAGAAGTCGTAAAGATGAAAACGAGAATGTTCTATACAGCACCAAGCGAAAACCAGACACAGCAGTAATTTTATACAAGGCTGAGAATAAACCTTGGTCGGAGCATTCCATTGCCCCATATATTAGGAGAATTAACCAAGGGGCACTTAGAAAAACTATGCCATTTCTTTTAAGAGATGAGGAACTAGAGAGAATAGAAACCATTGCTAGAGAGCGTAGAGCGTTACAAGACAGCGAAGCAGAGGCTCTAGCAGAAGGTGAATATGATCAGCTAAGCAGTATTAGACTTAAAAGCCGAGAGATGCTTTATGAGGAGAATATGCTTAGCTCTATGGTAATTAAGAAGGTTTCACGCAGTAGATGGTTTTTTAAACGCCTTAACTATTCCTTTGACATACAAAAGCAGGAGATGTTTTTGTATTACCGAGATGTTAAAAAACGCCATCGTGGTGAAAATGATCAGGTTGTGGAGGATATTCCACCAATTAATCCACCAGAAAAACCAAATGAGGAAGGAAACTGAGTATAAATGTGGGAAAAACAGATTTTTGATTTAGAACTTAATAGTCCCATATTTACAGTAGGGGCTATGGCTCTAGAAGATATAGACAGAGCTTTAGATTTGTTAAAAGAACTAGAGAATACCCTACCTACATTACCCCATATAAGAAGCGTACTTGATTTAACCTATGAAGATATGCTTCTTACTTGTTATGTAATGGAAAAAATTTTTACTCAGGGTACACCTATTACCACACAGCAGTACTTACAATTAAATAAAAAACTAAAACTACCTGAAAGCAGCCCTCTACCTGCTACCCTTTACTGGAGCAATAGGGGAATTGCTATTAGTCAGGTTTGCAGAGATTTTCTCCTTATGAGGGAGCCACAGCTTCCAGAAGGTGTAGAGTTAATGATACCTAGTGAGGGCAGTGTATATCATAATGAAGATATTATAGAGGAGATAGGACAGTTTATTAACTACTATCTAACTAAACCACAGCTTACAGCCACAGTGGCGCTACAGTCACCGAAATCTACTGGGAAAAAATTTATTCTATCCAAAGCAGCAGAGAGTTTAGGCAGTTCACTACTGCTTATTAATCATAATAGCAGCCTTAACTATGGGGAGATTACCCTAGCAGCTTCCCTTTATAATGCTTTGGTATGTTTTGTGGACTACAGTGAAAAAAGCAGTGGAAAACTAAAAGAGCTACAAAAACACCTTGGGATTATGCTTATAACCACCACTGAGGATTGTAAGGTGGTAGGGGATATAGTTTTAAAAAGAAAACTTAAGCCTATAGCACCTAATCAGATTGAAAATATGATAAATTCTCATATTAAAGATATTAGCCCTACTACTTTAAAAGAGATTAGTAAACTTCCCCTTACAGTGGACACATTAATGTCGGCACTGCCTCAACTTATATGGGAAACTAGCAAAAAAAGTCTTACTGATGACATGGTAAAGTCAATTATAGCTAGAGAGAATAAGCCGGATTTTGCTGGGACAGCTACACCGTTAATCACAGGGAAGAAACTTTCAGATATTATACTGCCTAATGAGCAGTGGGAAAGTCTTAAAAACATATGTGACTTTGCTAGAAATCAGCATATTGTTTATGACAATTGGGGTTTTAAAGAAAAAATTCCCTACGGCAGAGGTATTACAGCACTGTTTTACGGTGCCAGTGGTACAGGGAAAACCCTAGCAGCCACAGCCCTTGCCAATGAGATAGGCAAACCCATCTACAGGGTGGATTTATCCCAGTTAACCAGTAAATATGTAGGGGAAACCCAAAAAAATATAGGTAAAATCTTTGATACAGCCCAGATAGGGGATTGTATACTTTTCTTTGACGAGGCAGATGCACTTTTTAGCAGGAGAACTGACAATAATGATGCTCAGGATAAACATGCTAATGGGGAAATAGCCTACCTACTACAGAAAACCGAAGAATATGAGGGGATTACCATTCTAGCCACCAATCTACTACAGAGTTTTGATGAGGCATTTCGCAGAAGGATTAATTTTATGATTAGATTTCCTATGCCTAATGAGGAGTTAAGGCTTAAGCTGTGGCAGAATATATTCCCAACTAATGCACCACTAGAAGAAGTGGACATGGAGTTTTTAGCTAAGGAATTTGAGCTATCAGGGGCTGGCATTAAAAATGCCTCGGTAAACGCAGCCCTACTAGCAGCAAGTAAATCAGGGGTTATATCCATGGCAGAGATAATAAGTGCTATTAAATGGGAGTATCACAAACTTGGAAAACATATGGATCCAAGAATAATTACCATGTATGGTAGTGGAGAGTAAATCAAAAAAAGATTTATAACATCTAAGGAAGGATGGAAAGTAAGGATGAAATTTAACTTTAAAAGACTGAGCACTTTAATGTTAGCTATAATTATATCGGTGGTGGCAATTCCTATACAGGTTTTTGAGGATTTAGGAGGGATTATTACTGCCCAGGCAGCAAACAGATATACTGTAGGTACATCTGATGAATTTAGAAATCTATATAGAGACGGTATTTTTGCTCAAAGCAGTGCTCATATAGAATTTACTGATGACTTTACCATATATATTAATGATTTTGATGATGGTGGTAGCCTTGCTTATGTAAATCGAGATCTTAACGCTACCATAGATGGAGGTAATCACGATATTAGAATTTATAGTAGTGATTATACTATTAATAATGGTATTTTTAATTATATAGGAAATAATGGTAGTATTAACAATGTAAACTTTAAGATGCATATATTTAGTGGGCACACTATTAGAGATAGTAAACGCGGTGAAAAACTAGGGATAATAGCTAATCAAAACTACGGTAAAATATCTCAAGTTACTATGACCCCTTATAATGCTGCTGAAATTACAGTAAATGTTGCTATAGACAATATTGATGATTTAACCTTTGGGTTATTAGTTGGATACAATGATGGAATTATTGAAGATGTATATGTTGAGGATATCAACATAAACTTTACTATTTCTAGCAATTTATGGGCTAAGATAGGATTGTTAGTAGGTGAAAATGAAGGTTATATAAGAAATGTAGTAGTAGTTAATACTATAGTACTTTTAAAAACCACATATACTGCTCTTAACTATGGCGAAGATGATGTATATGTAGGCATTGTAGCAGGTGATTCAAGATATGGTGATATAAATGAGGTATTATTATATGATGGTAGTAGCACCGAAGAAGGTTATTATAATGGAGATTTAAGCCAAAAAGTTGAAATCAGTGGATATGTATTAAATGAAATCGGTAATGGTGTGGCAAACTATGACTATGAAGTAAACCAAACAAAAAGTAATGTGTTTATGGGTTATTTAAGTGGGACAGTAGGCAGTAGTGCATACTCAAACTATGTAGGCAGAGAATATGAGTCTAACGAAAATACAGCCTATTTTGCAGTTAATAATGATGATGGTAATAGCAATTATAGCTCGGTAATAGATGCTATTAATGATAGCGGTTCACCTTTTATTCAGCTATCCCCAGGAAATCCAGGGCTATCATGGCAACAAGAACCAATTGCTATCCCATCTATTCAAGAAGATTCATCTGGCAACCTAGATGATTTGGAGTTTATAATCCAACATCCAGGCAATAAATTAGATGAAAACATACTGGTCAATTACGAAATAACATACTCAGAGCAAGGGCAGGTATCTACTACAGGTGTAACACCTAGCTTCTCTAAATCTCCTAAAACTCTAAAAGCTGTTGACAGCATAATGGTGGATATTAGCACAAGCTCTGTGGCTAATTGGGTGGTTTTAGATGATAGTGTGGTGTTAATGGCAGGTCAGTCCTATCCCATAAGAGCCAATATTAGTGGGACAAACCTACAGACCAGTGATTTTAATGAAAGTTCACTGGTTTGGGATGTTAGTGGTGCTAATGTGGTTGGTGGTAATCTAGTTATAGATGCAGCTACTGCTAACGATACAGCAATAAGCGTAACTGCTACTGTTACAATAGCAGGAATAGATGGAGGTAGCCTACAAAAAAATTTAACTGTTGATGGAAAGGTTACCAAGATAGCTACCTTAAATGCTGACTGGCAGGAAAAACTAAAAATCGAAATTGGAGATAAATTATATACAGGAGTAACAGATTTTGCAGAAAACCATACAGTGTTAACATTAAATGATGAGGGTACATTAGTTAATGATACATCTGTAGCTGTATCTATTACCTTACCTATTGATACCTGGACAGCAGGTGATAAGGATCCTAACTTTAGTTGGTCCCTTAGTGGTAGCCCAGTAGGGATAGCTTTAGAACCTAGTGATACCAATACCCTAACGGCTACTTTAACCCCAGAGTTATGGAATGCTAATAACACCTCATTTACAATTAATTTTTCTGTTACAGATAGTACAGGAAAAAAAGATGAAAGCTTAAAGTTTATAGTTATAAAGGCTAAGCCCACTATAGAACTTACAGTTGCTGATATATCACATACTGATTTTAGTAATAGTGGTACTACTATAAGTAGCTCTAGTCTAGTATATACAGCAGGTACAGGAGTAAATGAAGAAACCGCTACATTTACTAGTGGGGATTTAACTGGAGTAGGTAGCTTTAGCTACACTGAGGTAGGTACTCCAACTAATGCCAATGTAAATATTAGTGGTACAACTATAACATCTACTCCTTGGATAGCAACACAGGCTGGGCAACAAAGTGAAGAAGTAGGAGTAAAGGCTACATTTATATTTGATGGTAGTAGTGGTGCTGCAACAAGAACAGTTAGCGATAGTAATAGTAATACATTTAATGTATCGGTGCCTTTAAGTAGCTTATCTGTAAGTAATGCTATAGACAGTGTTGTAGATAGCTGGGCTCATAGTCCAGAAGTTGATGAGACATCTACTGGGCAGGCGTATTTGATACTAACACAGGGAAGTACAAATCATCGGGTAACCGATACTATTAGTGATGGAATTACTTGGACTATTTCTCCAGTAGCACCCCACAGTATTAGTAAGACAGGTGAAATTACATATGCCACTACTGCAGCAGCTGCTTCTACAGACTATACAATCACAGCAGATATACCTGATAACATTACAATAGGTGGGACTAATATAGATGTAGCATCACCTTTAACTAATCCAACTGCTACAGTAGCAGTTACTATATTAGCAAAAGCAGCACCGACTCCAACACCAGTAATTACCCCAACCCCAACACCAGCTGGAGATGAAACTGATTCTACTTTCTCGGTAGATGATGGTGGCAATGCTAATCCAACACCAACACCAACATCTCAGCCAACCCCAACAGAAGTAGCCCAGCCAACTCCAACACCAACTGGTGGGGGAACAGGTGGAGAAATTTTTAATCAACCACAACCTATTGATGAGAATAGTAATGGGCTGATTACTAATACTAGGGGCACTTTTAACTATGATGGTGTGATTAAAGGAATGGAGTTTAACAGCTTTGACCACAGTGTGACAAATATGGATTTTACAGGTGATATCTATCACAGCACTGCTAATATGCCACTATTATTAAATAGAGATAATGCCTTAGTGAATATGTCTAGCAGATCAGTAGAATATGATGAAATTTATAGGGATCTATATTTGTCTACAAATTCTTCTAATAGCAACTTTAATGTTATGTTAGAGGAAATCGATGATATACCAGATGTAGAAGAAAAGTTTGCTTATATTATCATTGATAATACTAATACAGCTATAAATGAGGCAATAGCTAATCAAAGCATAATAAGGAACTCAGATGGTAAACTGGAAATTGCCTTTGATGAGGACTCTCTTCAGCCTAAAGATAGTAAAATAGCAGATCAATTAAATATATCTGTTCAGAATAATCAGCTACTTATTATTACTAGGTTTACTCAACCTGGATATGATTATGCCCAAGGTAACACCTTAGTGTTTGAAGTTAATTCCAGTGGAGATGATTTTCAGTTGTCATCATTTAGCAATACACCTAATACAGGAGTAGCCACTGAGACATATAACATAAACGGTAGCTATACATTTACTCCTAGTAACCAAGCTCCATTTACTACTACAATGGAACAGGTAAGGGCGGATAATAATGCAGACCGAGGTTTTAATCTTATTGATGGTTCTACTGTTACATTAATAACTGAAACAATTTACAAAGGTAGTGTAATGAGCAATAACATAGCACAGTATGTAATTGTTGGACCACCAGCTCCTCCTTTTATAGATCCTATGGCATCGGATGACCTAAGTATATCAGGAAATGAGAATATTAGACTGTATACTGAGCAGGGCGAAGTTATTATCTATTTTACATTAACAGAACTAGCACCAGAAGGTAAAAATATATATGATGCTAGTGATACTGCCACTCCTGTAACCTTTAACGCAGGTGGTGCAAATAGCCCAAGTGAAGATTATTATGGTGAAGTGTATAAGGTAGAGGGATCTACTATTGATATTCCTTTCTTCTATGATCGTAGCAACATGGTTATAACAGCTTGGACTACCAATAGCGCAGGTGATGATAAGAGTGATTACATTCAAAGTAGTTATAATGATTCAATGAGAGAGGCAGCCCCAGAGGCACAGCTATATATAACCAATACTGCCAACGAAACTAGAAGACAGGTAGAGGATAGTCCAGAGGGTAATATAGAGTTTTCTAGAGATGGCGCTAAGTTATGGTTGGTAAATGCTGATGGTAATAGCTATGAGGCTCCATACGAAATAGCATACACAATATCACAACAGCCTATTGTCGGCCCTGAATATGATGAAATATATGACGATGTTGATGGTATAGATATACAGCAAGACCTAGGTATTGATGCTATACTTTATGGTGCAGTGGATACAGTTTATGTATATTTTAAAGGGAAGCACCCTAGTGAAACCTATGAGTTTGAAGCATCTTTTCAGGTGCACTTCTTAGAAGGTTACCAGAGCCCCTCTATATCAAGAGTAGCACTGGTAGAAGGCCAGTTTGTAGATATGGATACCAATGTTCTTACAGGTGCTTATCTACCACAAGGGGCTAAACTTACCTTTGAGATAAACTCACAAGACATACCAGAGGAATTTAAAGATTCTGATGGAGATGGAAAAATCACTGTAAATGGTACATTAAGTGAAATAGGATCCTACCAGCAGAATATACCTAATATTCAGTATGCAGTAGCACCATTTGATAAAGATGATACGCCTCCTACATGGAATAGCTTAACTTCAGGTATTAAAGCCTATACAATAGGCTCACCAGAAATTATCTATGATGATCAGACTGTAGCTGCTGTACAGGAATCTCCAATTGAACTAACAGGTACTCCTGGACAAAAAATTGTATTGTATATAAGGGTAAATACTCCAAGTATTAATGCATCGGAAAATGCAGGAGTAGTAGAACAGTTTATATTTAATGTACAGGAAAAATTAGGTGATTTGACCTATACCATAATTGATGGTAATGAGGAAAAGATAATATATGATTCTGGAGATGCTGATGCTGTAATGCCAGCAGGGCTTAAAGTAGGAGATGTTATTAATATCAATATTAATAATGCTGATTTAAGTGCTCCAACAGAGATATACTATACCACTAATGTAGGTGTACCTGACATTACACAGGCGATGATTGATGAGGCACAAAGTGGTCTTGCAGATGTTGATGATCCAAACGCTCTACAACTATATAACAGTACACTAGGAATACCTGTAGTATACAGTAGCTCAAAGAATATTAATATCCGTGCAGTGGCTACTCCTCCTATACTGGATACCTCCAATAATTTTAGAAAAAGCACAAGTAATAATATAGCACTTTCCTATGTATTAGAGGAGCTTCCAGATGCAGAGATAACAGTCGCTGATCCAGTTTCTGAAACATCATCACCTTTAGCAGTTCCTAGAAACTCTCTAGTAACCCTAAGTAGTGCAACGGAAAATGCCTATATTTACTACACAGTAAATAATACATTAGCCAGTGCATTAGATCCTAGCAGGTATGAAGAATTACTAGATGATTTAGAAAATGCAGAGGTAGGTACACCAGAGTATGAAGCAGCACAACAAGCACTGGATAATGAGCCTACAAAAAGAGTGGAATCAGGTGGATCAGTTAAGGTAGAGCACGGTGAAAATGGTAGATTTGTACTTACTACCATAGCCAGCCAAATACTAGAAGCTGGTGCTACCTTTGGGCCATCACAGAAGGCGACATTTGACTATAGCTTAGCTAAGGCATCTGCTCCTACCAGTAACCCAGCAACAATGACATTACAGCAGTCAGAAGATGATGATACAGTATCTGCTGTAATACCTAAAGACACACCAATCAGACTTATATCCACCATTAATAACTCGGTAATTTACTATACTGAGAGCAGTGATTTAACACCTGTAGTGCCTGATATTATAGGTTCAGTACCTACTGATGGATATACCAAGCTATATGATGCTGAGAATCCACCACTTATGCCAGGAAGTAATTTCTATCTAAGTGCTATACAGGTAACAAGAGATAGTGAAACCATTCCTGTGTATGATCAGAGTGATTTGGTAACCTTTGTCTACACAGCTCCAGCCCCTGTTTATTCACCTACATTCTCTAAAAATGGTGGCACAGTGGTAGCAGGAACAGAGATAAAGCTATCTATAGGTTCACAGGAAAATACAGTTATCTTCTATCGTATTATCGAAGAAGATGATAGCACACCAAGTGACGAACTAACAGCAGCAAACGGTCAGCTATACGATCCAGAAGAACCTATTGTAATTGACCGAGAGATGACTATACAAGCTATTGGTGAGAGAGAAGGCACAATTAGTGCAGTGGCAGAGTTTACCTTTGAGCTGGCAGACACACTAGATGAGCCTGATCCTTCGCTGGATAGTGGGGCAGTGGTATTTAATGGTTATAATCTTGAGCTTGATGTAGACAGAGATGCTAGGGTGATTTATACACTGGATAATAGTGACCCTAAGGATCCAGAAAATGATAAAACCCTATATGGAACTAATATTGTAATTAGTGGAGATCCAGGGGATAACATTACTATTAGAGCTTACGCTACAGCAACTGATTACACACCAAGTGAAACAGTAACCCTAACCTACACCATAGCCGAGGAGGAAGACCTGTTAAGAGCAAGTCCAGCCAGTGGTGCTACAGTGAGAAATGGTGCCACAATATCCCTATCTACATCGGTAACTGATGGTGATATACACTATACAACCGATGGAGGGGATCCCTCACGAGGCACTAATGGTACCACAGTAGAGCTAAGGGGAACTCCAGGGGAGTTAATGAGCATTACAGCGTTAGTAGAGATTGATGATAATAGTAGAAATGGTAGTACATCGGTGCCAGTAATCTTTAACTACTACATTATGGAAAAGAGTATGACACCAACAGCATCAATACCAAATGACGCCATAACCTTAGATGGTGCTCAGGTTGCATTAATCGCTGGTGAAGATGCTAATATCTACTATACAACTAATGGTAATGACCCTACAACTGCAAGTCAGCTATATATTGGGCCAATTACAATTAATGATTCAATGATACTGAAATCTATTGCCACAGAGCCAGGGAAAGAGATTAGTGATATATCTACATATTTCTATGTGGCAGCAGATGATGTAATTCCTCCAAGAAGTAGTATAAACTCTGGGGAGATAGAAGCAGGATCTACAATCCAGCTAAGCTCAGCTACTGAAGGTGCAACTATCTACTACACAACTGATGGTAGCACACCTAATCCAGATTCACTAGACAGACTCTTTAAGTACGAAGGACAGATAACAATTACCCGACCAGTGACAATATCTATGATAGCTGTTAAAGACGGGTTAAACCCAAGCCTTGTAAACTCTATTACATATACAGTGTACAATCCACCGGAAGAAGATGAAGAAGATCAGGGAATAACTGGTTTACAGACATCTAATACCGACCGACTGGAAAGTAGACGAACCTATGAGTCACAGGAAGAAGGGCCAAGTTATAGCGATATAGTGCTACAAGATGTGCAGACACTGTCTATTATATCTGGTGAAACAGGTAGTATACCAAGGGAAGCAGAGATATTTGCCCAGCAGATACCTATTACCGATAATGATATATCGGCAGTAAAATCGGTGGCAGGGGAATATAAGATTGCAGACCTATTTGATATTACACTTCGCACTAGTGAAGGAGAGGTACAGCCAGAAGGACAGGTAGAAGTAGGACTTCCAATACCTAGTGAGTATCAAAACGGTATTGTATTTATAGTTAAACTAGGTGATGACGGTACAACAGAGGTTTTATCTACAAGAAGATCAGGTGGCATAGCTTACACCATGGTAGATCAGCTAAGTAGATATGCAATTACCGTACCTGATGCAGACACATCTAGTGGAATGAATATACTGCTTATAGCCCTATCAGTAGGAGCACTGGCTCTAGTAGGTGGAGGGATTGCCTTTACACTAGGTAGAAAGAAGGTAAAAACTGCTATATCCGATAATATAGGCGATGAATAGTAGAACAAGTGGCAGAAGACGAAATTTAAAATGAAAAGAGGCTATCTATAATGCTTAATAGAAAGTATTACCCATTTGAGCGCAATAGTTATTATTTCGGCAAGCTACTAACTGCAAAGGATTTTGAATCTGAGCAGAAGTATTTTAACGACAAGCGTCGATTTACCAATAGGTTAATGGGTGCAAATGGTATAGTAGCTGGCATGGGTGTTATTAGAGCAGACGATGCCTCCGTGGTAATTCAAGCTGGATGCGCACTAGACGCATCCGGCAGAGAGATAGTAATGCCAGAAACACGAGTGGTTAAGCTTTCCACAATAGAGGGTTACCAGAGCTTAACCACATCTGTGGCATATCTAGGCATTAGCTATAAGGAAATACCTACGGACAAAGTCTATGCAGTAATGGCTCAGGACGCCAGTGGTCAGGAAGCTTACAACAAGATGCGTGAAGAATATCAGCTGGTGTTAATGGACGAAGTAGCTGTGGAAAACATCAGAAAACCTATGGATGATTTTGTTGAGCGCAAGGTGCTTTACTCCGATGGCGATGTAGAGGTAGTCCAGTATACACCATTATACCTACCTTTAAGTGACAATATGATTATAAAAACCCAGATTAGAAAAATCGGCATGGGTACAGGGGATTACTCCTTCTGTTATGATCTGACTACACCTAATTTTGAGAATGAACAATCTCAGAAAAAATTCTCAGCCGGTGGAAATAATCTGCGACTATCCCATGGTGATGTTAGAACATTTACCTATATTTTAAAACCAGAGGAGCATATCTGGGGTGCTAGTGGAACGGTGGCTATTACTGCCAGTGAGCTAGTAGTACAAAAAAACGGAGAAATATTCCCACTAAAGGAAAATTTCGAGATGGCTATTAAACCTATTGGCAAAACTGTTGAGGAGTTCTATCTGTCAGAGTATTATAATTCTCCAATGGATAAAGCCTTAGATGAGCTATATGATCAGCGTTTGTGGATAGGAAAACTTAATCTAATTAGACAGAATAATCAGATTATTATTGACACAGTGGTGCCTACACCTTTTGATCAGTATTCCTACAACCCACAGCAGTTAATGATGATAAGAAGGCTAGAAGCCTACTACCCATCTACTATATCCTCCATGGCAAGCAGTGAGAACTTCTACCATCCACAGGGGGAGAATAGTCCATCATCTTCTAGCGAAAGAAGGATGACCAGTGGGGTATTTGATCTAGGTATAAGCCTTGGACATGATAGGAAGAAAGCTGTTTTCTCCCATGAAATTATGCATGGGCTAGGAAAAGGCCCTGTATATGTAGATGTTTCCCTAGAGTATATTAACGCTGGGGAACCAGGTAAGGAAAGCACTGAGATTATCCTAGGGGATAAGGCTATCTTTGCTGAGGAAGAAGGAGCACTTACTGCTGATCGTATCTACAATGTGCAAACAGCTGTTAAGGCACTGCCAGACAGAGGAACATTTATTGTAGGAGCAAAGCTTGGCGATAACACAGGGCTGATTAGCCTTCGTGTAAGATGGTTTGCCTATAGAGCAGATGAGATTGATAATGAGTTTAAGCCAACAGGGGATAGTAAACCATATATTCTGGTTAATCCAGATACCATTGTTATTAAACCTAAGGCTACAGCTCACATTTCACCTATATTTGTAAATATGCCAACAGAGCCTTGTAACTACAGCCTAGTAGATGGACAGGGTGGCAGTATCGATCAGAACGGTGTGTACACTGCACCAGCTAAAGAAGGCGTGTACGAAGTGCGCATTGAAGCTGTTAGCAATCCATTTATCTATACCCATGCTTTTGTGATAGTATCTCAAAATAAAAAAGAAGAGGACACTAATTAGATAGTGACTCAGCCATTGACAGGTAGGTGATAGAGTATTTATCAGGTATTTAATATGGATTTACAGGTGCTAAGAACTGTAATAAAAAACGATGTTAATGAAGTGTCCGTTTGTAGTGACATGAAAAGAGAAAGTGGAACCTTCTACACCTTAATAGCAATCTATGATGAGGAAATTCGTCGTCAGGTAGTAAAAAAAGTAAAGGGTGAAGGTGTATTTGCTAAAAATATGGATTTTATCGGGTCTTTCACCTATGAAAATAGTTTTTGCTTGGTATTTAACTATCGCAGTGAGGTTCGGCTGTGCGATAAGGAAGCTATAATTGCAGACAACTTTAAAAAACGTAAGGAGCTTGCCACAGCTTTTGTTATGGCTTGTATCGAATCCGACTGTGACCAAGCAATGGGAGAACTACTTTTACAAGATAGAAATATTAATATTGCCGGGGATAGTAGGGTGCATTTTAACTATTTTATGGATTTTGCTCAGTATCAGCCTGGGAGAAACAAAGACATATACTATAACAAAGTGGGAGATTATGTCTATGGTATCCTAGCTAGGGAATATATAGTTAAATTTGATGATGCTACTGAATTCTATCCAAAAGAACTACAGGCTTTTTTCAAGAAAAAAGAAAAAACCGGTTTTGCAAGCTTTAATCAAATACTCACCTTTATAAATCTAATGCCCGACAAACCTACCTCTAGACAGACTGGAATTATGCGACTGTGGGCCAGATTCATGGAGATGTTAACCTGGGCAAAAGCCCATTCAATGACCTTGTTTATAGTATTTATAGTTGGATTTACACTGTTTTATCTAACATATCAAATTACTGCAAGGCTCTCAGTTAGCAGAAATATAGAGGAAAATGTAACCTTTAGTGGACTTTACACTATTGGGGAGGTTTATCTAGGAGAAGAAGATTTATAATAATATTTTAATGGATGGTGGTTGATAGAGATATGACCGGACTTAACATTAAGGTGGCAAGGGTACTTGTTGTATTGGCTGCAGTAGCTGCTGTAGTCCAGTCCTTCATACTCTCACCTAATATAATTGATAATGTGATTAATATTGGTTCTGCTGGTGGAGATTGGGCATTAGTTCAGCATATTGAGGACGGGGAGATAGTCTTTGATCAGGTTGGGGCTAATGGTGTTAGAATGGATGGATTTACCATTAAACAAAATTCTAATGACCAGATAAGTAAAGTCCTAGATTTTTCCGTTAATAGTGATAATATAGTGTGCTTAATTAGAGAATATAGTGATTTATACACAGGTGAGTTTATCAAACAGGAACTTGAGGTATATGACCTAGATAAGTTTATATCTAAAAAAGTAGCTACTTTACCACTGGAAAATGAAGATGCTATAAGATATAGATGGGTATCTACTTCTGGGGTAACTGTATTAATGGGCACCAATCCTACAGGGGATACCCTAGTGAGAAATGCCTATGAAACCCAGTCCCTGATAGATGTGCAAAACCCTAGCTCAAGAAGCTATCGCCAGTACTATGTAGATCCTAATGAAGGTATCTACGATGTGGCTATTGCCTCAGAAGATATTGCTTTTGCCACTATGTCGGGGAAGGTGTTCTCAGCAGAGGAAGAGGAAGAAGCAGTGGAAATATACCCAGCTAGAGCCCTTACCCAGCTGATGTATCCTATGTTTATATCCCCATTAGACACCAGTAGTGTAATTATAGGAGAGCAGATTTCAGGTGATGTATCCAGTCTAGATATTATAGACGGAGATACCAGTGTGCTGCTAAACAGTGGGGCGCAGTTTACAGGTATTAGTGATTATTCACCTAAGGATTTACTCCTTGCCTCCTTTGTAGATGAGGATAATTTTGCTGGGGTGACAAAAAGTATCCAAACCGAGGGCTATGCAGTGGTAATAACCGAAAATGGCATATCCTCAGCCATAGAAAGAATTACCCTAGGGCCTATAACATTTACCAGTGAAATAATTATTAATTTTGTAATATACTCAGTAGCTATAGTGGGAATATACTGGGCGATTACAAGGATTATTCACTTTGTAAGAACCAGTAGAACCCTACTGCTTAAGCTAGTTTTCTCCTCTATACCTATGCTTGTTATCGCATTTGCTCTATTTGGATTTTTTAGCTATAACTCCTATAGCCAGTCCATTGAGGAAAACTTTAATAAACAGGTAGAGGACGAAGGTAATCTGCTTACTGCTCTTTTTGGCAGTGGTGGATTTGAAACTATCGAGTTTCCTTATGATTATAATTCAGAAGACTACAGATATCAGCTTCGTCAGTTAGATACTCGAGAAGTTTACACCAGAACAGGCTATTATGAAGATAATGAGCTGTATATAGGTATTGATAGAGGGCGACCTTTATTCTATCCTTTTGAGCTGGTGGGAAACAGCACACTAACTGCCCTATACCGAGAAGCAGCCCTAACAGGTAGCTCCCAAACAGGTATTATCGAAGATGAAAACGGCAGAAGAATTACCAGCGTTACCCCTATAGGTGGATCCTCTGGTGATGTGGTTTACCTTATGGAAACAGGTATAGATATAGTTCATATGAATAGATATAATCAGACATTTATAGGACAGTATCTAATAATCTCTATGGCGTTTATCCTACTTATTAGTACACTTTTAATCTTTGGTTTTAGAAGGGTGTTAAAGCCATTAGAGGAGATAAAAAATGGTCTGGAAGAATTCTCAACAGGTAATAGAAAAATCCGACTGGAAACCGAAACCGATGATGAATTTTCCGATATTACCAAAGTATTTAACAAGATGGCAAATGATATCGATACCCAGCTGTACAGTCTTAAGAATTTAAGTGCAACCTACTACCGATTTGTACCTCAACGAGTGTTTAAGCTACTGGGTAAGGAACGTTTAGGGGATATTAAACTAGGGGATTACACCCAAGGAAGATATAATGTGCTTTATATAAAATTAAGGCTAAACTCAGATACACTAACACCTATGGAGGATAAGATCATTAGCGACAGATTCTTTAATATAGTTAATGAAAGCTGTATTAACTACAAAGGCACAATGCTAGTAGATAGAATTAACCTGCATGATTTAAAGATAATTTGTAGCGAAGATCAGGATTCTGGGGTGGCAATGGCACTGGCTGCACTGGCACAGATAGACAGCTATAATGCCTCTGCTTTAATACAAAACAGAATGGAAGCTCTATTTGTACTATATCGCACTGATTTACTTTACGGTATCTCAGGTGATGAAAACCGATACATACCTACAATGGTATCCTCAGGGATAAAAGATCTAGAAAATGAGATTGAAAATATTAGACAGTTCTCAGCTAGATTAATTGTAACTCAAGAAGCCTATGAAACCCTTGACAATAGCAGGTATTACCATCGTGGTATAGGTTGTGCAGAAAATAGAGATTTAGGTAATCTATATGATTTCTATGACAGCAGTACACCGGAGGTAATTAGACTAATTAACAATACTAAGAACACATTTGACAAGGCTATGGAGCTATATAATCAGGGTAGATACTACGACGCAAAAAATCTTTTTGCACTGGTTATTAGAGAAAATCACCACGATAATGTGGCAAGAAGCTATATATTTAAATGTGAAAAGAAACTTAGTCACCAGTCTATAAAGTAGCAAGGAGGATACAATGGATATATCCAAACTAATTTCTAGTATAACAAGTAATCTTACTAGAACATTATCTTCTCCTGGCAAAGAGCTAAAAAGGGAGATTAAGAGAAAAACTAATCCCCATACACTGGCAAAAAAAATTACCGATCCAATTACCAAAGAGATAAATAAAAAAACCAAGGGAAAAAAATAAAATCCACATTTAAAGGGGTGAATATAGCCGATGAATAATTTAATCAAGCTGTTATTTTCTGCAATGAAGCGTGTAACAACAGCTATGACCAGTCCTTTTAGGATGATGTTAGTTAGCATACAGAGACTTTTTAATATTAATGTTATTACTGCAAAACTAATATCTCCTCTAACTAGAAAGATAAAAGAACTATTGGCTATTCGCCCCAAAAATAAAGATGACTACCACACCATAGGGGGATTTTTAGTATATAAAAAGATCTTCTATACAGTGATTTTGGTAATGTGTGCAGGGGTATTTATCTACTTTAGCATATATGCCCAGCCTATACCAACCCAGTATCAGGACTCAGCAGAGGCTATAACTACCATATTCTACGATTATGATGATATTAAGCTAAGTGAGTTTTCTGGTGTGGCAAATATCAGGGCAGCTGATGGTAAGGTTATCTATATAGGTGATGTAGATTTAGGGGTAATTACAGGCTCAGGCAGACTGTATAGCCGAGATGGTCAACTGGTTTACAGTGGGGATTTCGAGGATAATCTATACAGTGGCGATGGGGTAAAATACTACTCAGATGGCAGTATCCTTTATGAAGGAGAGTTTGCAAGTAATCTTTATAACGGTGCTGGCAAACTATATGATATTTCTGGAGATGTAGTTTACGAAGGCAGTTTTAAAGATGGTCAGTACCAAGGTGATGGAGCTGTATTTATGGATAATAAACTTATCTATGAAGGAACTTTTTCCAAAGGTGATTATCACGGTAATGGCACTCTATACCATCTAAATGGCAATGTAAACTATGAAGGTGAGTTCTACAGTGGTCAGCCACAGGGACAGGGAACACTTTATAATAACTCTGGTAAGGCATTATATACAGGTATGATGTATCAGGGAGAAATTAACTATGAATCACTGCTAGGGGCAACCTTAGAGGAGATAGACGCTTCCTTCTACGAAACACCAAAAATCTACTATGATGAAAATGACAGCTGTTTTGTTTATGAACAGGCAGGGGTGATTATATCCTCTGACAGTAGGGTAATGGTGGATGTATGGGAGAAGGAACAGGATGTTTCTAACACTGGTGAGGGGTATTACTTTTTACCAGGTCAGTATGACTATGATACATATACCCAAGAGGATACCTTACCTGATATAGGTGATGAGGATACATTAATAGAGCCAGATATATTTGAGGAAGACCTTCTTATAGAGCCTGATAGTGATGATCCTTTAGTTAATACTTCACCAGAAGTTCAGCCTCTAATAGCCGAAGAGCCTCCTGCGTATAATGATGGCGCAACCTATATTAATCTTATAGGTACAGGGGAAAGCCCTATGGAGGTAGCTTATAAAAATCACTTTGGAGATATAGAGATAGTTTTAGATAAAGAAGATAATCCCTATATAAAATCTATGACACTTAGTGGTGGATCCAGTAGTGATAATGAGGAGTTACAGCAGTATCTTGATGACCTAACAGAACAGCTAGAGGAAGAACAGGAAAAAGCTGATCAGGAGCGTCAAGAGTACCTAGATGAGCTGGAAAAAATCAGAGAAGAAAACACCAAAGCTCAGGAAGAGGCCTTAAAGGCACAAGAGGAGGAGCAGGAAGAAGCTGCAGCAGCAGCCCAGGCGGCAATAGAAGCAGCAGAAGCTGCCTCCCAGCCAGATATACCTGATTTTGTAGATAAGGAGATAACCCTCTACTTTGAGATTGATAGGGATATATGGCAAAGCGAAGATGAGCTGGATAAAACCAAGGTATTTATCGAAAAGGTAACGGTTATGAGTGGAGGAAATCCTCTGGAGTTAGGTGATAATGCAGTGAGTTTTGATGTGGATCTGCCACCTTCCATTGAGGACTGTGTATCTATTGATTTTATCAGACAAAGTATGCCAACTGCCTTTAGCAATATAGCTTTTGAGATGGATAGAGAGAATAAACTATTTATCCAGATTAATAAAATAAACAACGCCGAAAGAATAGTGCAGAAATCATATCAGGTAGATGGGCTAACCTATACCTACAACTATCAGCTAAGTGATAAGAATTCTATAATGTACTATTCTATCGAAAGATAACAACAAAACCCAAAACTCACAGAAAGGCATGGTTATAATAATGGCAGATTTTTCTATAATATCAGATGCTAGCACAGCACTGATTAAGCTGTTACAGGCTAATCTATGCCCAGATTTAATATCCTCTAATGAGGCAATTAGTCTAGTAGCCCCTAATGATAAAAATGGGGATTTTCAGCTGGGGATGTTTATGTATGATATGCAGGAGATTAATGAATATCGAAGCTCTGCCCCTATACGCAGAGGGGATAATACCATGACATTTCCAGATAAGGCATTTACTCTGTCCTATATGCTATTTATTAATAGCAATGCCCAGATAGCCTCTGGTGCAGAGACAGAGCAGAGAATTTTTGGCAGAACTATTCAAACATTAATGGACAACCCAAATATTAGGCTATCGATGGCACAACCCTATTCGGAGAATGAGGGGGATAGTATATTCTTATCTATTCTAAATCCTAGCTACGAGGATAAAAATCGTATCTGGACCTCCTTCTCAATGCCCTATCAGATGGCTATATATATAAATGTTGCACCGGTGGTTATATCCTCTAGACGCAGTGAGAAATTTGTCAGAGTTACCGATGCTACATTTACAAGCAATCAGATTATCAAAAATTAAAATTACAGTTTCTAGCTTTGCTAGAATGTAAGGGGGGGATGAAAATGTTTCGTAAAACCGTCAATTTTGCCCTACAGCTTTATGACGATTTTAACGGCAGAACCATTTTAAAAGGCGGTCATATATTTAAAGTTAATGACCGCATAGTAACACCCATATACAAATTAGAGGGATTTTATGTTTTCTGTGGCCTAGAGGGAAATGTGTTTAATGTAAACATTAGTGGTGGTAAATACCTAGAGGAAAATCTAGTGATTACCCCAGAAAATTACCCATCACAAAGTATCCCAGTAAGGCTGTATCGACGCTACCAAGCCGGATTTTCCGACTGTGAATATATAGAAGGTGTATTAAAGCCAGGTCAGACTGTTTTTGCTCTTAAACAGAGTAAAACTGCAATGAAACTTATCTCGGTTAAAAAAGAAGATGAGCAGATTAAGGTAGCTTTATCAGGGTATTTCTATACCCCAGCTCAGCAGATAAGGTTTATGATCGGTAAAGAACCCAATAGGGAGTGCTTTATTACCGATATGGTCCAGCCAGACAAATCCTACAACATCTACGGAAGCCTTAAGCATAACCACAAAGGTGGTACTCCAGTTTGGCGTGCCTATGCTAGCAGATGTGATGATGATGGTAGATATTTTATCCCAGTGGATAAAGGAGAAGGGGCGCTTATTAAAGAGGTGCTATTTTATGAGGAGGGGGATGAGAAGTGGGGCTGCTCGTATGTAACGGAGCTCAGATGATGTGTAGTTTTGGGGCGGCGCCGTCGGCGCTTGTTGTATTACCAGTAAACAAAACCCTATCAGGTACACCAGCAGCTAATATTATGGACTTTAAGCCCATGGTGAATATAATGCCCTTTGGCATGTGTTCATCTCTTGCAAATCCCACAGTAGCTAGTGCAACCTCAGCAGCACTAGGGGTACTGACTCCCATGCCTTGTGTACCTGTAATAACAGGACCTTGGGCTCCTGGTTCACTTAAGAGCCTAATTGCAGGACAACCTGCACTAAATAATTCCTGTAAGTGCTTTTGTGCTTATGCAGGGGTTATTCAAATCACAAATCCAGGACAGACAAAAACAATGGTTGGTAATTAGAGTTATACTCTAAAATTAAACAATTTAAGTAAAGGAGGAAGACCATCCTTACCAGATGGTCGTAACGAGAAATGGCTGAATATTTATCTCCAGGTGTGTATGTAGAAGAATTTGAGTCGGGCATGAGAGCGATGGAGGGTGTTAGCACAAGTACAGCAGGCTTTGTAGGCCTTGCAGAAAAAGGTGCTGTTACCGGTACTCCAGAGTTTATCACAAGTTTTGCTGAATTCCAGCGTAAATTCGGTGGTTACCTATCCGAAACAGCATTTGGTGGCAATCGCTACCTAGCTTATTCCGTTGAACAGTTCTTTGCTAATGGTGGCGCTCGTTGTTACATTATGCGTGTAGCTCCACAGGACGCTAAACTGGCAACAGGTGCTATGGGCTCCATGGTTATCAAAGCTAAAAATGTTGGTAAATGGGGTAATAACATTAAGATTACTAGCGTAGTTGCTTCTAAGGCTAAGAGTCAGGTTATAGGCTCAGAAGAAGATGCAGCTTCTGGTACAATTACCTACCAGCTAAAGAATGCTTCTGGCTTTACAGTTGGCGATGTAGTTGCATTTGTAGACGCTGATGAGGCTGTTGAGTACAACGCTATTGCAAAAATTCAGGGTAATGGGGTAACATTTGTAAATGTATTTGAGCATGGCAATATTATCGACACCTCTGTAGTTGCAAAAAGATGGATTGCAAGCTGTGAAGCTACAATTCAGGTTGCTTGTGGTGATGAGGTTGAGCTATATGAAAATATCTCCCTAAATCCACAAAGTGCAGACTTTATTGAGAATAGAATGGCTAGATCTGCCCTAATTAACATTAAGTATGATGCAATTGATGAAATCTTCCCTCCAATGCTTGTTATTGCTGGCGATGCTAAAGCTAAAAAAGCTACTATGGCTCTAGCTGGTGGTAGTGACGGTAATGGTAAGAATGTAACTGATGATATCTACATCGGTGGTGGTGATACACCAGGTAAGAGAACAGGTCTAGAGGCATTTAACGAAATCTCCAATGTTAGCATTATGGCTATCCCTGGGATTACATCTCCAGCTGTTCAGCTTGCGCTAGTTACCCATTGTTCCAATCTAGGTAGCCGTTTTGCTGTACTAGATATGCCAGGGGAAGTTAGCAAACCACAGGAACTGCTAATCCATCGTGAAATCGTTGATAGCGACTACGCTGCAATGTATCACCCATGGCTACAGGTATATGATATGGCAGCTAAAAAGCCTACATATATCCCTCCATCTGGTGCTATATGTGGTATCTACGCTAGAAGTGATAACACAAGAGGTGTTCACAAAGCTCCAGCTAATGAGGTAGTAAATAACTGCCTAGGTCTATCCTGCCTATACAATAAGGGGGAACAGGATCTACTAAATCCAGCTGGTGTAAACTTAATTCGTGCTCTACCTGGACAGGGTATAAGAGTATGGGGTGGCAGAACTTGCTCCTCCAATAGCCTGTGGAAATATGTCAATGTACGCAGACTATTTATCTTCTTAGAAGAAACAATTAAATCCCAGACTAACTGGGCAGTATTTGAGCCAAACGATCAGGTGCTGTGGGCGAGAGTTGGCATGACAATTCGCTCCTTCTTAAGAGATATGTATCGCAGTGGTGCTCTGGTAGGCGCAAGTGAATCCGAAGCATTCTTTGTTAATATCGGGCCAGATACCATGACACAGCAGGATATTCTAAACGGCAGACTAATCTGTGAAATCGGGGTATCTCCAAGCCGTCCAGCTGAATTTGTAATCTTTAGAATTACACAGTTCATGAAGGAAAACTAATCTAAAATATAACATAATCTGAAAGGATGGATTAAAAGATGGCAGTAAATATGTATCCATACAAGAAGTATAATTATAGGGTTGAGATTGACAGTATTGATGTGGCAGCATTCTCCGAAGTAAGCGGATTTGATGCAACAATTGATGTAATCGAGTACAGAGAAGGTACCGAAGCAATCCAGTCCCCTAGAAAAATGCCTGGTCTTACTAAATACGGCAATGTAACTCTAAAATGGGGTATGAGCGAAAACATGTCCTTCTATGAGTGGGTTTCTGGTATCTCTAATGGTACTAAAGGCGCAGCAGAGGACAGAGTTCAGGACATCACCATCTACCTAATGGACGATGCTCATGGTGATATTGCTAACTGGACACTTGTAAATGCTTGGCCTTGCAAATACACAGCACCTGACTTTAACGCTAGTGCTAGTGAAATCGCTTTTGAAAGTGTAGAGCTTGCATTTGAAGAAATGAGAAGAAATCTATAATTTTAATCTCCTATAGGATGTGGTAGGAAGCCCTACCACATCCCCTAATAGGGGGCAATAGATAAGGGTAAATAAATAGCAGAAAGCAAAAAACTAGAGGCTGATTTTAAGTTTAAATCAGTTAAAGCTATGATAGGTTTAGGAAGGTTTTTGCTTTTAGGTGTTTATTTAATAATTTAATATACAGTGGTTAAGCCACAGAAAGAGAGATTAATATGGAATTTGATTTTGTTACTGAATATGAATTTGACCTACCAAAAGGCTATGTAGATAATACAGGTACCCTACATAAAAGAGGGGTTATGCGTCTAGCTACTGCTGCTGATGAGATACTGCCTCTAAGAGATCCACGAGTAGTACAAAACCCTGGATACCTTACAATAATACTTCTCTCTCGTGTAATTACCTCACTGGGTACTCTCCCTAAATTAGATCCTAGAGTAGTGGAAAAATTCTTCTCCTCAGACCTTGCTTTCTTGCAGGATATGTACCAGAAAATTAACGCTATCGAGCCTATACTAGATAGCTGTGTATGCCCAGAATGTGGGAATAAATTTCAGCAAGCTGTAAATTTTACGATGGCGGAGTAACTATATATCCAGAACAGTTACTATATCAGGAGATATCATTTATATCTTACTATTACAACTGGGACTTTAACACAGTGGTAAAGTTAGATCACAAAACAAGAAGGCGGTTTTGTGCTGAAATCTCCGCCATTCATAAAGAGATTAACAATGAGCCTAAGAATATATTTGAGATATAATTAGCAGTAACCTACAGAAAGGAAGGTAAGCACATGGCAGCAACAACACCTGTAACCCCAACATCAGGATCATGGCGACCAAAAACAGGTAAGCTACCTCGCCAACCTGTACCTGGGTATAATTTTGAGGTATATATCCAGATGGTACCACTTAGTTTTTCTAAGATAAGTGGTATGGAAATGAGCGTAGAAACCGAGGCAATTGTAGAAGGTGGAAACAATAGATTTACCAGATCCTTATTAAAACCTGTTACAGGTGAGAGGATACTAACACTGGAAAGAGGTATGGTTGGGGTTTTTGATACACCGGTATTTCTAGCTATGATTGCTGGTAGATTTGCTGTGGGACAGCGTCTTAACATTCCCATTGCTTTAGTTATTAGAAATCAAGCTGGCAAGGTAACAAAGATATACTCTATTAACGGTGCCACAGTGAGAAAATGGAGTATTTCCCCACTAGATGCAGCCTCAGGAAATATCCTAATAGAAACATTTGAACTTACCTACGAAACACTAGAAGATCAGGGTATGTTAGCAATGGCTGGAAATATGCTAGGAATATAGATAACTACTTATAAAGGAGGGTAGAGATGATTAAGACCTTAATAGATTTAAATTTTACTGCTAATATAGCTAGAAAATATACAGGAGAAATCGGTAGGGACTTAATGCCTGCCCCTATGGTTTTTGGCTTAGGAAATCTGGAAGCAGAGGAAAACTCTCCAGAAAAACGCTATGAAACCCATATAGAGAATATCTATAATATTCACAATATTACCAAAGAAGAAAACACCATCTATAATCTTCGTTATGATATGCAGTTTGCCAACAATATGATGCTTAAGGCAATGAGTAACTACGCAGTTATTGCCTCAGCTCAGAAAACTATGATAACAGACAAACATTATCAGAAAGATAACAAAGCTACAGCAGCTAATGAGCTTTTAACAGCTGGTGAAGTTTTGGTGGGAAATCACAGTGATGTTTTGTATAAAACTAAGGCTTTAGAGAAGGTTAAGAGTGAAAATATCCTGTTAAAACATCAGCTAAACACCCTAGTTAAAGAAAAACTAACACTTGGATTTAGTGAGAGTGTTGACAATAGTAAAACTGTAGGTGTATTTGATTTTATACCTATGGGAATGATACATAAACTGCCTAGTGAGGTTGCAAAGGATAGTTTTACAAGTAGTGCTACTGACAGTTTGATTAGTTGGGCAGAAAAACAGATTAGTAAAAATACAGTGGATAAATCCATAGCTACCCAGATACTAAATACACTGGTAAAAAATAGCGATAAAACTACTTATAATAAAGAAATATTAACTGTTGACAAAGATAAAGCTAGCCCTAGTAAAGAAGAACAGTTAAATAATATAGTTTCTAAAGAGCAGATTGTCACTGCAAAAACCTTACTGCAGATGGATAAAGAAGATAAGCTACAAAATAAACCCCAAGACATAAGCAGGAGGGAAACTTTAGCTATAGATGGTATTGAGCCAGTGAAGATAATCCATGTAAATAGCCCAGAGGAAAAAGAAAAGGTAACCACAATAAGTCCTAAGACTGAGCTTTTAATAAAGGAGTCTAAACGATTTACAGCGGCTGGGATTATGGAGGAAAAAATCCTTATTAAGGAGAGTCAACTGGCAGTAGATAAAATAGCTACTGAAACTATGCTACAAGCTGATAGCAAGAAACTATCTATAAAAGGTAATAATCACATTATCTTTAAAAAGGAGTTTATAAACACTGTAGAAGAAACAGCTAGGATTTATAATGGTGGCGTAGAAGTTAGTAAATCTAGTGAAGTATATAATAAAACTAAGGTGGATGGAAAAAGCCAAGAGATTAGCTCTATAACAGTGGATAGAAAATTAGTAGAAAATATAGATAAAGCCACAGATAGGTTAATTCACATATTATCTACAAGAGAGCCTTATAAAATTAGAGAAGAAAGCATAGTTACTATAGCAGAGCAATTAGAGAGAAATCTTATATCAATAAAGGATAGAAATATCTACATTAATAAAGGAAGATCTTTAGAAGATATCTTTAATAAGGCAGCAGCTATAACTAGAGGAGAAATAATCTATAAGAAACCAAAGGTAGCTGATATATCTACAGGTAATCTAACCTATGTAAAACCAAAAATAAAGGATATAACCACAGCTAAAACCCAGTTAAAATTAGTTTTTAAAACTCAAAGCCCTGAGACGGGTAAAATCCTGTCTAAAGGTGTAGAGGATATAGCTACTAGGGTAAATAGCAGAGAAACTGCCAGTGGTAGAGAGATAAACACAGCTGTTATAGTAGCAAGGAAGCTAATGGATAGATACATAAGGGACTATAATAAGGTAGATATAAAAGCACAGGACAAATACCGAGGCAAAGGCAGAGTTATTATCCATAAGGAAAAAAACACTCCTATGGAATTAATCTCTGATAGAGCCTCTATATTAACATATCTAGATAATGTTAAATTAGTAAATCAAATAACACCTAAATATATTAAAAATGAAAATAACCAGCTAATTATCAGTGAAAAAGAGATACATGGTCATATTAATAGATTTGGGAAAAAAGATATAATCACTATACAAAAACCTATAAACTCAGATATGTATATGCCAATAAATATTATCTATAAAAAAGAATCCACCACCGATACAAATCAGCAGGAGAAGACTGTAACTCTTGAGGTAGTAAAAGAAATAGTTAAAAAAGAGCAGAATATATTTAAAGAAGAGTTAAAGAAGAAGGTAGCCATAAATGCCCCAGCAAATCTGATGACACAGGCAAAACCAGTGGTGGAAAGCACCATTACAAAAGCACAGATTTACGATGTGGCAGATAGGGTGTATAACATGCTATCAGATAGGATAAAATCAGAGCGAATTAGAGGAGGGATGTATTAATGAGTCTATTTAATACACTTATTTCAACTGCTAAAGATGCAGCTATGAATTACCTTGATCCACAGCAACCAGATAACGCAACCCTTCATATATATGAAGAGGGACTGGGTAAACCAGCTACTAAATTAGTATGCCAGTTTAATCCTTCTGAATACACAATTACTAGAAAGACAAATACACAGCAAAAAAATGCAGCAGGACAGGAAGCAAAAACCGATGATATACAGGTTACAGATAAGCCATCAGCAGTACTGTCAGTTACTTTATACTTTGATGCATACAGTGATTTAGAAGATTTAAGCCCTACAAAAATTGTTAAAAATGCTATGGGTGCAGGAGGGGCAGCAGCAGGTATAGCCACAGGACTTACAGAGGTTTTAAATGGGATACAACCTAAGGCTAATGGTGAAGTATCTGACCGATGTAAAGAAATAGCGACCTCACTTAAATTTGCTGCAGATATTCATGCACCACCACCTGTTGCACTTATCTGGGGTAAACTGCATTTTGCAGGGACAATAATTAATTCTGTAATTAACTATACAATGTTTAATCCAGATGGTAGCCCTGTAAGGATGAAGGTTTCACTGGAAATCTCAGGAGAGGAAGCAGATGTAGAACAGCAAACAGCTTCTACCCCTTTTCAGTCCCCTGACCGTACCAAAGAAAGGTTACTACAACAAGGAGATCAGCTGTGGATGTTAGCAGCTGAGGAGTATGGAGATCCAGGTAAATGGAAGGTAATAGCCAAAGCAAATGATATATTAAACCCACGAATTTCACGAGGCGCCGGAGTAAATCTTAAGGTGCCATCTATACAATAGCATAAAATTTTAAATAGGGGAGGTGGCAAGGTTTGAGTCTGATGAAAGGCAATGTAACCTACGCTAAACTTCAAAAAAAATATGAAGGAATGAATGCCATTACCTATAGAATAAAGATTGATGGTGTGGAGATAACTGAGAAATTCAAATGTGATATAGGTGAGATAACAGTGGATTTGACCAGTACAACCAAGGCTTCTGGTTGTGAATTTATGGTTATACATGAGTATGAGCCAGAGAAAACCTCCTTTAAGGCAAAAAGTGTCTATGATAAGCTACAGCCAGGGGCTAAGGTAGAGATAGCCTTAGGATATATAACTACTACAACTGTTTTTAAAGGATATATTAACCAGGTTAATTATAGATTTAATAAGCAGATGGGGCCCCATATAGTAGTGTCAGCAGTAGATGCAAAATGCCTACTTATGAAAACAAGGCGTCTGGAGATACTAAGTGAAAAAACCATAGATAAGGCTATAAAATTCTTACTAGGTGAGAAACCTTTCTCAGGATATATTGATGGTAAAGAGATTGAAGTATCTACCCTAGAGTGTGAGATGGTAAGATTTCCAGAGGAAAGCGATTATGATTTTATTGTAAGATATGCTGAGTACACTGGAATGGAGTTTTTTATTGTGGAAGGTAAGGTCTATTACCGTAAAATCCCCACTGCAAAAAGCGATATAATGCTACTAGAAAAGGGCAAAGGTTTACTAGAGGCTAATATGTCAATGGGAATGCAAAAATTAGTGGAAAAGGTTGTTGTTAAAGGTATTAATCCAGAAAATGGCCAAGAGATTGTAGGCAATTATAAACTTGCTGGAAAATTCTCTAAAGCAGCCACCTCTAAAAAAGCCCTAGGTGGATCTATTACCACAGTTTTTGATCCTATGGTTAAAAGTGCCAAAGAAGCAGGAGACAGAGCAAAATTAATAGGGGATAATATAAAGAAGGATTTTATGGTTTTGGCAGGGGTTTGTGAGGGAATACCTGAGCTAGTGCCTGGAAGAACTGTAACTATAAAGGGATTTGATCCATTAATTGATAAAACCTGGTATATCGAAAATGTAAGGCATACTATAGACGAGAGAGGTTACCGTACAGTTATACAGGGTAGAAAGGATACCATGTGAATAATTTATTTACCGATATGGCTGCAAATAGTCGCAGTAAAAATCAAGGTGCTATAAACCCCACAAACTATGTAGTGGGCAAGGTAGTGGAAAATAATAATAGCGAATTTCAGGGGCTTGTTAAGGTGGAATTTATCTCATGGTTATCTGGTAAGAATATCTGTGATTGGATACCGGTGTTACAGCCCTATGCAGGTGCTACCTATGGCAGTTATATAATTCCTGAAATTGATGATATGGTGCTGGTGGGTTTTTTAGAAAATCACCTTAGAAAACCATTTGTAATGGGATCCTTCTATCCAGCTAATGCTCAGTATATTAAGGATAGCTTTAATGATAAAAATTTTATTAAATCCCACAAAACTAAAGGTGGCATAAGCCTTGTTATTAATGATGAAAAGGATAATCAGTCGGTAATAGCACAAACACCAGCTGGGATAACTGTATCCTTAGAGGATAAACCACAGCTTATAACAGTTACCGACAAAGAAGGAAAAAATCTAATAAAAATAGATGCAAAAAATGGCAAGATAGAGATAGTTGCCGATAAGAGTATAAGCCTTACCTCAGGGAAATGTAGCATTGAGATGGATGGTTCAGGTGGTGCTATAGCTATTAAGGGCGATAAGGTTGATATTAAAGCTACACAGACATTTACAGCAGAGGGTACCCAGAAATTAGGTGTCAAAGGCGGAATGGTAGAGGTTAAAGGTAGCCAGAAAACAGCCATTGACGGAGGCCCAATGACCGAGGTAAAAGGCGGTATATTAAAACTTAATTAATATAAACTAAAGGATGGTTTATAGATGATTTTACAGTTAAAATCTCAGAAAGGGATGATGTTATAGATGAGTAGTGCCAAGGAATTCTTAGGTAGAGGGGTTTCCTTCCCACCTGCTATAGATGAAAATACAGGGCGTTTTATGATGGTATCTGCTGAGGAGGACATAAGACAATCTATCTACATAATACTTATGACTAAAAAAAATGAACGAGCAATGATGCCTGACTTTGGGTGTAATATACATAACTATGTTTTTGGATTGCCGGACAATTCCACAATGACCTTACTGAAAAAAGAGATTGTAGATGCTCTTACTAAATGGGAACCAAGAATTATTAATGTAGAGGTAATAATTAATATGTCAGAGAAAAATAATGGCAAGGTTATTTTTGACATAATATACACAGTAAGAGCCACTAATAACCCTAATAACCTAGTATTCCCCTACTATATGTATGAAGGGGTAGGGATAGAGTAGTTAATCTTAACATAACTATAACCGACCAGAAAACACTTATAAAGGACGGTCAACTAATATGAAAAAAGAGACCTATCTAATAGAAAAAACCAGGGAGCTTGCCCAGTCTTATACCCCTCAGTGGAATTTTTCTACAGAAAATCCCGATGTGGGATCAGTAGTAGCTATTTTAAATAGTGAAATGCTACAGGAAAGTAGAGATAGATTTACAAGGGTCTTAGACAAGCATAAAATACAATATTTAAATCTTTTCGACCGTATTAAGGAAGAGCCTATGGAATCGGCTAGAGCCTATGTAAGGTTTTTTCCTGTTGCCGGTATAGAGGAGCCTATTAATATTCCAAAAGGCACCCAGCTACTAGCCACTTCCGAAGGCAGTGGTGAGATTGTATTCGAGAGCCTTTATGGTATATCTGCCACCAATTCCAAGCTAAGTGCTGTTTATGTAACCGACAAAAACAAAGACTATATTGCAAATCTGCTGCAATCAGGAGAAAATCCTGAAAATACACCATTTACAGCCTTTGATCTAACTAAGGAAAACTGTAGTGAACATATTATGCTACTAGGGTTTGATCATCTATTTGATCAGCTAGACAGAGTGTGTATAGCCTTAGAATTTAATGGGGTTAAAGAGGAAGAAGCAGTAGAAGCAGCCCAGAGTTTTTTTAGTGATGATATTGAGATAGGTATTATAGGTGAAGAGGGCTTTATAGCTTTTGAAAATAAAGAATTAGTAGGTAAAACTATATTCCTATCCTCGGACACCATAACACCTGTAAAAACATTATACGGCGATAAGGAAATGTACTATCTGGCAATTAGAGCCTTAAAGCTAGGTCAGGAGAAATTCAGTGGCTTATCAGTAAAAAATAACAATGAACAACTACCACCACAGGAAATTTACACAGGTGATGTTCTACAAAACCCTATGAGATTTTATCCCTTTGGAAATCCCATGGAGATATACTCTGAGTGTGGGATAGAAAATAAAGAGGTTTTTGCTAGAAAAGGTGCTAAGGTGGATTTGACCTTTGATTTAAGTTTTGAGATGTTAGAGAAATCCCTGCCAGAGTTTGAACAGAACGAAGAACTTAAAATCATTATGAAAAAACAACATCCACAGCTGGCACCAGCTAGGGTGGATATTAAGCCAGATTATGTACTACTAGAATACTATGGGTCTAAGGGCTGGCAAAGATTAATTAAAGAAGAACAGGCAGCACTGCTGTTTAATGGCTCTCTACAGGGAGAGGTAAAACTAGAGTTTACTGTGCCTGAGGATATGGCTGATATAAATGAATACGATGGTAATTACAGACTTAGATTAAGACTGATGAAAGCCGATAATCTATATCAAATCCCATCAAGACAGTTTATTCCAATTATAGAAAATCTACAGTTTTCCTATAATTATGATGAAAATCCTCAGCTACCAAGTTATGCTATTACAAAGAATAACTATATGGAAGAGGTAATCACTAGCCATATAGCAAACAAGCGAACAGTAAGACCATTCTTTAATAACGAGGTGTCAAAACCAGCTATGTATCTAGGTTTTGAAGGGACTTTCTGGGGAACACCTATTAGCCTTTACCTAGATGTGGAAAACTATGAGGATTACCCAATAGATTTTACAGTGGAGTATATGTCTAGGGAAGGTTTTCAGCCTTTAAAGGTAATAGATAACACAGGTGGGTTAAGATATTCCGAAACCCTACTGGCTATGGTGCCTGCTGATGTGGATAAAGGGGAGCTTTTTGGACAGGAGAAATACTGGTTAAGGCTAGTTTGTCACAATAAAAATATCCACAAGGCAGACCTGCCAACAATAAAAGCTGTTTACACCAATATGGTACAGGTGAAAAATCATCGCACCAGCACCGAAACTTTCTATATAGACAATGTGGACTCCGCCACAACTATTCAGCTAGAAGCTGGGGACATAATCGGAGCTACAGTTTATGTTAACGAAAAAGATAGCCTAAGTGATAATGAGGATAACTGGGTAAAATGGTCTAAACAGAAATTTACTCAAGAACAGGGCAGAGTCTATAGCATTGATCCTGTTACAGGGGTAATTGTCTTTGGTAAAGGGGTTTTTGCTAGGTATCCAGCCAAAGAGGACACTGCCTCTATTAAGGTAGAATACCAAAGCTACCAAGGTGTAGAGGCAAATGTGCCTGCAGATACAATAAACAGCCTAAATAAGTCTATTAAGTACATAAGCTCGGTTACAAATCCTATGTCTGCCTATGGTGGATACGATGGCTATAACGAAAGAACAGCCCAGAAGATAATTTCTAACATGCTTAGAACAAGAGGCAGAGCAGTTAGCCACCGAGATTTCTTTGATAGTATATCCCAGATTTCCTATGGGGTAAGAAGGATAAAATGCTGTAATGGCATTGACCAATATGGTGATATTGTAGAGGATACAATAACCATAGCTGTACTAATAGACGAGTACCAGATGGGGGGGCATATCTTCTCCTCCGTTAAAGAGCAGATAAGGGATAAACTAATAAAATCCAGCAGCATAGAGACTCTAGGGAAAAATCTAATTCTATCCCAGCCTTACTTTGTGAGATTATCCATAAGGCTATGGATGGAATGTGAAAAGATGGAAAATGCCTACGAGCTACAGCGAGAAACCTCCCAGCTAATAAGTCAGTTTATCGATCCTTTAGGTGGTGGTTTTGATGGTACAGGCTGGGAAATAGGCAATCTGCCTACAGTGGCACAGATTATAGCCTATGTTAAAACCAAGCAACCAGATATGGAGATAACTAAAGTTGCTTTAACTGCTAATTTTGGCAAGAATGAAGTAGCAGTTAACGAAGAAATATACAGTAAGATTAACAATCCTTTTGCCATGGCAGTTAATGGGGAACATATTATCTATGTTGAGCTGGCAGAATAACACCCCAAATGTTACAGTAAGGGAGCAGTCGTATGTTAAATATACCACAACTGGATGATCTCAGTTATGAAAAGTTATTCGAAAGGGCTAGGAGCCGAATTCCTAGCCTTACTGAAGAATGGACAGATTTTAATGACCATGATCCAGGGATAACCACCTTGCAGACCTTTGGGTGGCTTACGGATAATCTTAATTACTTTATGGATGCTACAGGGGAGATACACCGATTAAAATACCTTAAACTACTAGGTATTACCCCAAGTATGTCTGTAGCTAAGTCCATACTGAGTATACAGACAGATAGGGATAGTATTATTATACCAAAAGGTGCTAAGTTTACAGCAGATAGGCGAGTTTTTGAGGCATGTGACAGCTATATAGCTACAGTTAATCAGACAAATGCTATCTACACAGCCCTTGATGGGGTTTTTCGTGATATAACCGACATAGCAGGTATGGATGGTAGCTATGGTGAGGTGTTTTCCTTTGAACAGGGGGAAAATGTACTTTATATCGGCCTGGATAAAAAGGAAAGTGGCACCATTAGACTGTATATGGAGATAGAAGATGTGCCTTTAAGAAATGCTTTTAAAGATGGATTCTCCCTCTGTAAGATACAGTGGCAGTATTATAATGGTAGCAGTTGGAAAAATGCCAAACTTATCACCGACGAAACCTCAGGGCTACTGCGCTCTGGTGCAGTAGTGCTAAAACTAGAGGATAGCTTAGAACTATGGGGAGAGAATATAGTAGAGGAAAACTACTATATTAGAGGGATTTTAACCGAGAATAACTATGATATTCTGCCACGACTTGGCAAGATAACCTTAAACTGTATTAATGTAGAGCAAAATCACACCATATCCAGTGGTGTTGAGATGGTTTACAGTGGAGGGGATAGCCTACCTATTAACTGGGCAATAGAAGATGACTCTGTTATTACAGTGTCAGTGGATAAAGGTGGATATTACCAGTGCTGGTATAAACATAGCCTAGATGATAATAGCCTCTGTGAAGTGGTAGATGGTGAGTATCAGTGGCAGAAAATAGTGAAGTTTAACAAAGGTATAACCCCAAATAAAGGGGATAAAATCCTAGTACATATAGTGTCAGAGATGCTTTATGATCAGATGATATTAGGGGTAACCGATGGCACTGCCTCCCAACCTGTAAAGCTAGATATAACTGGTGTGTGTAAATTACAGTTAGCCCTAGTGGATAAACGAGAAGGTAGGGACTGTTATACTCTATGGGAAGAATCCACCACCCCAGACAAAGCGACCCATGATGAAAAGGTGTTTTTCTATGATGGTGAGCATATTGTTTTTGGTGATGCTATACATGGCTTACAGCCAGACCCTAATCTGACTATTATGGCAATAACAATTAAAACCAGTGATTTTGAAGAGGGTAATGTACTTACAGGTAAGGTAAATAAATCTATTAGTTGTGGGTTAGATCATCTTAAGGTGTCTAATATTTCTTCTGCTGTAGGTGGCAAATGGTATGAAAACTCTGTAGAGCTAGAAACCAAGCTAGAGGAAAAGATGGAAAGTATCAGCCGAGGGGTAACTATAGGGGATTATCAAAATATTGTAAAGGCTACACCGGGGCTTATTATTGATTATGTAAATGTTATACCTATGAATCAGTACCGAGAATGTTATGATATTCCCTATAAGGGCAATACATTATTTATTGCTGTAAAGCCTCATAGCAGTGGTGAACAGGGCAGTCTTACCCCTTATCAGATAAAGCATATAGAAAATAATCTAGAGGAGTACCGACTACTAACAACAAATATACAGATTATTCCACCGAAATATGTTAAGGTAAATGTTTTCGGCAGGATAGATCTTATAGATGAAACTCAGGAAAATATTGATATTGTTAAAGATAAACTGGCCAGGCTGATTAATTATCACAGCAATGGTGGTTTTGGCAAGGATATAGTTTATGGCAAGCTATTCTCAGCAATTGAGATGCTAGAACAAGTTAGAAGTGTACATCGCATATCCTTTGAGGTAATAGGCAAAGGTGCCATGAAAAACCATCGTGGTGATATAGTAGTACATGCCGATGCCCTATCCTATATTGGGGATATAGATATTGAATTTGTATAAAGGAGGGGTTTGTGTTGAATCGTGAACTAAAAAGGGTTAACTACTATAAACACAGCCTGCTAAAAGGCATATATAAAGGCTTTAACTATAATGATCAGCTACAGATGACTATGGAAGATAGCTGGGCTTATTATATAACCCCTATGTATGATACTAAAGATTATCAGGGAAGTTTTAACCGACTTGTGTTAGAGGGTGATTTTTCCAAGGTAAAGCTGGAGGTGGTGGTAGCTGCTACAGATCACCTTAATCACAGCCATCCAGAGGGATTTGAGGATTTAGGGCAGTATTTCTCCAGCCCTAATGTTAAGGCTAGAGAAAAGGTTGCTACCTTAAAAAAGCTAAGTCACAGCCGTAGTATTAATGCTAAAGATATGCTACTACATGATATAAAGGGCAGATATGTATGGGTATTTATTGCTGTACATCCACTAGAATCTGAGGCAAGCTGTCTTTTAGAAGGATTTCAGCTACAGTTTCCCAAACTGAGTTTTACCCAGTATCTACCAGAAATCTATCAAGAAAATCAGTTTTTTGACAGGTATATAGGTGTGTTTCAGTCATTATTTTTAGATGAGGAAGAGAAGGTGGCACAGCTACCTAATTTACTAGACTATGAAACAGCCCCTGATAATATTGTAGAGGAACTTGCCAGTTGGGTGGGTATTGATAATAAAGAGAGAATATTCTCTACCCAGCAGTTACGAGAGATAATAAAGGGTATGGATCTATTTCAAGGCTGTAAAGGCACCAAAAAAGCCCTAGAGGCTATAATAGAGTTAGCCACAGGCATAACGCCTATAATTGTGGAGAACTTTAAATGGAATACAGGTGGCATACCTGCCTATAGACAGGAGATGTATGGCAATCTATATGGCAGTAGCTATAATGATTTCTGTGTCATAATGGATATAAGCAGTGGTTATAAACTGCCTATTAATGATGAAAAACTAGGGATTATAATAGAAAATTACACCATGGTAGGCACAGGATATAAACTGGTTAAACTAGAGCGTTGCCCCCATAGTGATACCCATTGTTACCTAGATATTAACAGTGTCCTATCTACACCACAGATGGCAGAAACCAGTGGAATTATGCTGGGCTCCCATATTACAATGGGTTAGTCTATATTTAGATGACCATAGCAAACTTAAGAAAGAAGGATATGATTATGAGTGATAATATGGAAGAAAAAGACATAGATAAATTACTATTTGATGCAGAGGTTTTATATCAACTTATAGAAGATTTCTCAAGAGATATGGGCGTAGAAACAGTTAAGATAGAGGAGGAAGAAGAAGGTATTTATGCATTGCAGATGAGGCTTACAGATTTGGGTAAAATCCAGCATAGCATGATTATCGAACTGCAATTTATCTTCCTAACAGAACAGGAAAGATTTGTTTCTAGTAGAATTACAGGACTTATATTTGATGGATTTCCTGAGGAAAATTACATGGAACTTCTCAAAGCCTGCAATATCTTAAACCCTGGTATTAGCAATGGATCTATCTATATTAAAGATGGTTCGCTTTACACTGCTTCTGGGTCTACTGTGGGATTTGACCATAGCTTAAGATCTGCTTTTGAGATTATAGTAACCGATCTTGCTCTAGTTTTTGGCACACTGGAATGTGTAGTAGATGGGCTTGCAGTGGTAGCTAGAGGGATGTCAACAGCAGAAGAAGCAGCAGAGAAGTATTTTTTCGCAGATTAGTACAGCTATAAGAAATCTACAGAGGGGGTAGAGTAATGTCATATGAAAAATCCGCAAAAACTAAATATAATAAACCATTGCCGGCTTTACCAAAGACATTTCAGCCTGGCCCTGCTATGCCCAAGGACAACAAGGATTATGCTAAGGCAACTTGGGGCAAAAGACGAAATGCAAGGCTGGGTAATAAACTAATAGGCTCTATGAATCCAGATAATATTGATATTAACACCATAGATATTCATGATGAAAAACTAGGATACTCTGATATAGGTAGCGACACCATGCATAATAAGCTAGGTGGTCTTAATAATACTATCAAAAGAGGTATTCCAGATCGTGTAAAAAAGCTAACTATGGGTAAGTTTACCGACCATATGCAGCAGAAAGATAACGACACAATGCATAAAGCCCAGAAGGTAATGGATCAAGTTGCACAAACATACAAGTTAAAGGGGATATTCTCCCCTAATGAAATGCTTAGTGAAACCTCAAAAGATATTATTAAAGCATCTAAAGAAAAAGCTAAACAGAACACCCCAGCAGCTGATGTAGCAAAAGCTGTTCTAGACACTGCCCTTACAGGAGAAGATGTACAGGAAAAAAATCCTACCGCTGAGGAAAAAGATGATGTAAAAGCAGAGGCAAAGGAAGAAAAAGCTACAGAACAAGCAGGGGAAAGTCTAGAGAAAACAGCAAAGGTAGCTGCAGTTACTGGAGAAAGTAAAGAGATAGACGATACGGCAACCATAGAGGAGCTTAGAAAAATCGATACCAGTGGATGGGATCAAAAGTATGTTGATGAATACAACAACCGTATGGCTAGGTATGAGGCTGCAGTAGCTCAAGAAAAAAAGAAAAAACCCAATGATCCTCATGAAAAACAAAGGGATGCTGTAAAATATATAGGATATGCCAGTGCTATTTCTAAATACGGTGGCTTAATAGGTCGTACTGCTGCTAAACCTGTAACAGGACTACTTAATGAATCAAAGGCAGACACAGGTGGAACGGGAACATCAGGGCCAGCAAAATTTCTTGAGGCAGAAACATACAGGCAGATGGGTGAGGATTATTTTACCCCTGAGGAATTTAATCGAGAGGATCACCTATTTGAAGATAATATGGGTACTTCCTTTAATAGTTCAGCTTTAGGGATTAATAATGCTATTACATCTGGCTTAGATGTGGCTGGTAAATCTGTAGATTATCACATGAGAAAGGATTACAGAGATAGAAAGGATAATGCAGCAGCAGCGCTGGGTATAGCTGACTCAGTAACAGGTGTTTTAGGTGGAGCAGGACAGGCGATAGGTGGCTCAACAGCAGAAAGACAGTATGTGTCTGCTGGTATTGGCGCAGCCCAATCCACAATAAAAGCAGGTACCGATACAGCTAGGGCAGTTATGGCAATTAAGCGTGTTGCAGATATGAAAAAAGCTAGTAGTGCCAGTGATACAACCCGTATTCAGTTAGGGCTTAAACTGACTAAAGAGGAAAAGAAAGCTGGTAAAACTAAAGCTGAAGCCTCGGAAAAAAGCCGTCAGTCAGCAGCAGATTTAGCAGAAGCTAATATGCCAGCTGGATCCTCACCACAAGCTATTGAAGATGCTAGAAATAAAGCAATGGATGAAAAACGCAAAAGACAGGTTAATGAAATGGAAAAAAACCTTATGCGTAAAACAGCAATTTCTGGCAGACGAATGGAGAGTAAAGAGGCTAAATCAGGTCTTATTAAATCCTTTATGAACCTAGGCTTTAGCGCAGGAAGAATGGCATTAGTAGCCACTGGTTTCCCAGAGTTAGCAGGGCTATTAAAAACTACTGGAGCTATAGTCAATACTGCCTATGACTTTATATCAGGTAAGGTTATTGGTAAAATAGCAGGTGGTGAAGAGGTTAAACTAATTAATAAGCAGATTGAGCTTATTAAACTACAAGGTGGACTTAAGGCTTCATATCTTGCTGACATTAATAATTATGATGATATTAAGAAGAAATTTAGAATAGGATATGCCATTTACTGTCGTCGTGATGAGAAAAATACCAATATAATTGACCTACCGGACATGGACTTTAAAACCCTTATGAGTAATGCCCTAAGTGGTGAGGCAGGTGGTAAAAGAGGTCTTGTAAATGCCATTGCTAAGAAAAATGCCAAGGAAGTAAGAGGTGGTGTTTATGATGGTGAAGAAGATCAGAAGTTCTTAAAGGCTGCTGGCATCGTAGACCGTAAAGATGGTACCCTTATGAATAAAGAAACTATCGATCAGCGTATGGGTGTTAAGAGTAACGATGCAGGTACATTTGAAGGACCTAATAAAACCTATAGATATCATCAGACTAAGTATAGTGCAGATGTAGGCCCTACTAAGTATATAGATATGAAAAATGATCGTAAAAACATGCCAGAGGAGATTAGAAAGATTAAGGCTGGTGCAGATGGTGTGGCAGATTTTAGAAAGCGTCATGGTAAGCCAGTTGAAGGTAAGCCAGCGACAGAGCCTAACACAGCCGAAACAACAGAAGGTATTGCGCCTAATAAGCCACTGCCACCAATACCGGTAAAGAATAGACCACCTAATAAACCACCGCCACCAGTACCAGTAAGGAATAGACCACCTAATAAACCGCCACCACCAGTACCAGTAAGGAATAGGCCACCTAGTAGAACACCACCACCAGTACCATCTAGAAACTAATCTATACCATGGGCATAATAACAAAGATAATAAAGCAGTATTCTTATAAGAAGTTAGGCATAAGATAGAAAATACACTCTGAGTGTGGCTACTATCACCCTAATATAACAGGATGAAATTATAGATAAACAATATATATTTGCTGATAATATTATAATTTATTTATTGTAAGTGGTAGAAAGATAGGAGGTGGTTTTATATGGCATTAACAGCAGTAGATAGTGCTAAAAAGAAGGTAAAATCTATAGCATCATCTGCTAATACATCTATAAGAAATACAGCTGATAAAGCTCAGGGGATGGGTAAAGATGCTTGGAGAGGTTTGTCTAAACAGTCCAGTAAAGCATGGAGAAATCTATCTGGACAGGCTGGGGACACATGGAAAAAAGTCTCTGGACAGGCTGGGGACACATGGAAAAAGATCTCTGGGCAAGCTAGTAATACATGGAAGAATGTTTCTGGGAAAGCTAGTAAAACATGGGATGACACATCTGAAAAAGCCACAGATTTTTGGGGAAAAACCAAAGATTTTACCTCTGATACCTACCAAACAGCAGTGGAAAAAGGCAATGAATTTAAGGATTATTCTAGCCAAAAGTACAAAGAAGGTAAAAAAGATCTTCACCATTGGAGTAAGGATAGAAATCAGCGTATAGCCGATACAGCAGCAGAAAATGCAGGAGGCCAACAAGGTGCAGAAAGTGCTTTAGATGCTGAGGATTTTGACTATAAGAAATATGATATTTCAAAAAATGGTGCAAAAGGCCTTATGAAGGATAGTATAAAAGGTAAGGCTGAAGGTGCTGTTAGAGGAGCTCTAAGAGATAGATCACGAGTTCAGAATAAGATGGGTCTAGGGATATTTGATAAATTTGATAAATTTGACTATAACCAGATGATGAAAGCCCAGTCAGTTATGGATAAAGTTACCGATAAGTTTAAATTAACTGGTATCTTTAAGCCGGAAAATATGGTTATGGGGGCTGCAGATAAAGCAGTAAAAGAAGAAAAAAACACTGGTGGCACTAGCCCATTAGCTGGTACATTAACAGCAGTTGCACAATCGGCAGAAAAAAATCCTGCTACTGCTGCAGCTGGAGCTAACACAGCTCAAGCACAAAACACCCCAGAAGCCAAAGCCCTAGCTGCTACAGCACAAGCTCAAGGTGGACAGGGAGGATCAGTGCCACAGGGAAGCCCAGAACAACAAGCTATTCAAGATCAGATTGACGCCATAGGCGATGTGGATTACAGCGATAAAAAAGCTAAGAAGGAAAGAGCAAAACAGGTAAAAGAGTTTGCTGCTGACACAGCTGAGGTAAATAAGTATTCTAGAATAGCACTGAAAAAAAGCATGGGTCTTTTTGGTGGAGGGGCAGAAGGGGAAACAGGTCCTACTGAGGAAAGTCTCCGTCAGGATGCCCTAAAGGGACAGATTATGGGTAACTACCGAGGTATTAGTGAAATTGCCACTGGTGGACTTAAGCTCACAGGACAGATAATGAACTATGAAGTAGAAAAAGATGAGATGGATAAATGGGATAGAACAAGTGCCATTATGGATATGGTTAACACTGGTACAGGTATGGCAATGGGTGCTACCCGTTTAGGACTTGTAAACAGTGGAGATGATGCCCATAGCTCCTTTAAAAGTACAGCAAATGCTGCCACTGGTCAGTTAGAAGTTAATGGTAATGATCAGTATATGTCTGCTGCGGCTTTAGCTAAATCTGGTATTAATGTAGCTACAAATAGTGTTCAGGTTCATGGGGCTAGAACTAGGGTTAACAGAATGCAGGAAATAGCAGCACGAGAAAAAGAGGAAAAGACAAAAGCTGGTCTGTCACGAAGTAAAGATGAAAAGGCACAGGGTATAAGCCGACTTGATGCTGCTAAAGCTAGCCAAGAGAAATTAAGAGCTGAAATTATGGGCGATAGCAATATCGATGAAAGTGAAAAACAATCTAAGGCAGATGAGGCTGTAGAGGAGAAAAGAAAAGCCCAAATAGCAAATCTAGAGAAGAATATTATCCAAAAAACAGCAATAGCTGGTAGAACAGAAGAACGAAATAAAGCCTGGTTGGGACTGGGTAAATCACTATTTGGATTTGCTTGTAATGCTGTGAAAACAGGGGTGGGCTTAGGTGCACCAGAAAGTGGGATAGCTGGCATAGCCAAGATGATGAATAAATATGGTGGTAAAGCCATTGGATTTATCGGAGGTAAACTTGTTGAGAGAGAGTCAGGGAAATTTGATGAAAAACTTGTTAACAAGATGATCGATCTTATTAAGTTACAAGGTGGAGAGCGAGCAAAGCCACTAAGCGATGTTAAAGACTATGGGGAACTTAAGCATAAGATTAGGGTAGGTTACTCTATTATGGCTAAGGGAGAAAATGATGATAGTCTTAACAGCTTAACAGATGGTGACTTTAAAACTATTATGAGCCATTCACTAAGTGGCGAAGTAGGAGGCAAGCGAGGGATTGTAAACGCTATGGCAAAAAGAAGTGCAGCAGCTATAAGCGAAGGACAATACAAAGATGATGATAATATGAAAGACTTTTTAAAGGCCTCTGGAGTTGTAGGTAAGGGGGATAAATTACCTAGTAAAAAAACTTTAGAACAGCGTTTAGGGGTGAAGAAATCATTGTCAGGTACCTTTGAGGGTTACACTGATGAATTTAGCGAAGATGAGATGAAAAATCGTGGGCCTAATGCTAGTAAATACCGAGATTATGACGAGAAGAAAACTCATGAGGCTAATGAAGAAGAAAAGGCAAAAGCTGAGAAGAAAAAGTTTTATGAGAAAAAAGCTTTAGAGAAAAAATTAGCAGCAACTAAGGCTGGCGCAACACCGGTGCCACAAACTAAAAATAAACCATAAAATTATATAGGTGCCACTTATCTCTTATAACAGGCTATATATTAGCAAAGCTTATACAAATCTTAAGTAAAGTAGATGGATTTGCAAATTAGCCTGTCACCCTAGGGTGACAGTAGTCGAACCCGCACTGCACAAAACTGCATAGTTTTGGGTGC
>CAYJEQ010000012.1:0-52665 GCA_964369235.1 uncultured Oscillospiraceae bacterium
AAAATCATTATTACAATAAATTTTTTTATAATAAAAGTTTGTTTATATAAAACGACTAAAGGGTTTAACATATTTTTTACCATAATTAGTAAAAACTATGTTGATTTTGTGAATTTTCTATGATATAATTTCTGTAATAGCATGTTAATGCTTTAAAGTAACATTGTGTTACAAGGCGAAGTTTGATAATAAATTACTCAAACAGCAAACTGGATAAAGGATGGGCATCAATATGTATACAAGAGAAGAATTTCTAGAAGGTATGAAAAACCGTTTAGAAAGTAACTTTAATTTTATTAGTAATAAAAAAATAAATGGATCTACATTTGACCTAGTGGCAGTGTATCAAGAGGTTTCTGGTAGAACATTTGTGTCAAAGGTTGATATAATTGATCGCCTAGAAAAATACGAAAGAATGCATCTAGTTTATGAGAAAAGGGTAAATGCAGAAGTATTAGAGGATCACGCTCTATCTATGAAAGTATGGGCAAACAACTATATGCCAAAAAATAAAGACCATATGTCTACAGTGCTAACAGTTGTGGTATATACTGATAAGATAACTGAGGAGGCAAAAAAGTGGCTTAAAAAGTTTAAATATACAAAGTATTACTTTATGGCTATAAGAGGTTGGTGCGATCTAAGATTTGCAGTGGTTGAGCTACCAACTAATAGTATATACACCTGTAAAAAGGCAAGGATAATAAGAAATGTATTTGATTTATCCTTTAAGCAACAGCCCAAAAAACAAACTAATAAACTAGTAGATACCATTGGGAAACTTTTTCACTAATTAAGTGATGTAAAGGTATGAAGGCAAACTGTTTTAGGGGATGAAAGCAGTGTGTCATTATATATATTTTAATAATTTATAACAGGTTAAGAGGGAGTTTGAAGATAAATCTTCAAAGCCTTGTGGCTTTCCTTATAATGGTTTATTATACAAATCATTATAAAGGCAGTACACATACCCTCCAAGAAAGGACGGATTACTTTTATGAACGGAATTATCTTACTAAGCATAGGTATGATCGTATTTATCGTTGCCTATGTTACCTACGGATCTTTTCTAGCAAAAAAATGGGGGATTGATCCTTCGAAACCTACTCCAGCACATACTCTTAGAGATGACATCGACTACTGTCCAGCTGATAGTAAGGTAGTATTAGGTCACCACTTTAGCTCTATTGCTGGTGCTGGCCCGATTACAGGCCCTATTGCTGCCATGATTTTTGGTTGGCTACCTGTGTATCTTTGGATACTTGTAGGTAGTGTATTTATTGGTGGTGTTCATGACTGGGGTTCAATTTTTGCCTCTGTAAGACATGAAGGTAAATCAGTTGGTGAGGTAGTTAAACAAACTATCGGTAACACTGGTAAAAAACTATTTGACCTTTTCGCATGGCTTGCTCTTGTGCTAGTAGTTGCTGCTTTTACAGATATCTGTGCAGGGACATTTGCCTACTCTCCTGATATGCCAGAAATGCTAACAGGTGCTAGAGCAGGTACAGCTTCTGTGCTATTTATCCTACTAGCTATGGGATTTGGTTTCTTAGTATATAGAAAACACGCTAATCTAGGTGTATCCACTGTAATCGGTGTAGCACTACTTGTTCTATGTATCTACATAGGTTACGCATTCCCAATACTTAAACTATCTAAAACAGCATGGATGGTTATTATGCTAGGCTACATTGCTTGTGCTTCTGTTATGCCTGTATGGATACTATTACAGCCTAGAGATTACCTGTGTTCCTTCCTACTATACGGTACACTTATTGGAGCAGTTCTAGGTATATTCCTTTACAATCCACAGATTACATTCCCAGCTGTTACTTCCTTTACAGTTGGCGAAGGTAGTGCTGCTCAGATGATGTTCCCATTCCTATTTATTACTGTTGCTTGTGGTGCTGTTTCTGGTTTCCACTCACTGGTAGGCTCAGGAACAACCTCTAAACAGATTAACACAGAAAAAGATACAAAGCTTATTGGTTACGGTGCAATGCTACTAGAAGGTTTTGTAGCTATTATTGCTATAATCTCTGTGGCATATATTGCAACAGGTGGCGACGGATCCCCAGCTCAGAAGTTTGCAGCAGGTATTGCTACATTTATGGGTACATTCGGTGTTCCTTTTGAAATAGGTCAGGTATTTATTATTCTAACATACTCTGCCTTTGCACTTACATCTCTAGATACAGCTACAAGAATTGCTCGTTATATGTTCCAAGAGCTTCTTGATGATATTCCAGAAACAAGCCCAGCTAAGGCTATTACAAAGCCAGTTCCAGCTACTATTATTACAATAGGTTCTGCAGTTGGATTACTAATGTACGGCTATGCTAAGATTTGGCCTATATTCGGAGCTTCTAACCAGCTTCTTGCAGGTCTATCTCTACTGGCACTATCTGCATGGTTTGCTAAATCTGGTAAAATCTACTGGCCAACACTTATACCAATGGTATTTATGTTTGCAGTAACACTAACAGGGCTTACAATCCTTATTCGTAACTTCTTCTCTAGCCCTGATACATTTATATTAGGAATTATAGCTTCACTGCTATTCCTACTGGCTCTTGTGCTTATTGTAACAAGTGCAAAAACACTATTAGGTGGTGGGAAAGAAAAAGTTTCTTCCTCTGATGACGCAAGCCTAAAAAAACCTAACTAATAAATAGCAAAATATAAAGACAAAGACCACCCACAATTAGTGGGTGGTCTTTATGTTTGTTACCTATATTAACTATACCAGTATTAATCAGTTATAAGGTGGGGAGCTTTTTCCTTAACCTGTTCTGCAGTCTGCCATGTTTCCATAGCCTCAGATACAGACATACCTTCTGCAATAGACATCTTACGAGCTGTGTTTATTAGCTGTATTTCACTCATACGAGGCCCAGTTAAGGTGTAGCCCTTCATTGCAAATAGGGTAAGTACCCATGCAAACATTGGAATTAGGCAGAATAGGGATATTGTTAATATATTCATGCCTTCAATATAAGGGGTAGTAGTGTCAGGTAGTTCAGTAAGTCCCACTGAGAATATTACTAGACCTACTATTGTGGTACTTAGAGAGGATACTAGTTTATCAACTAGGGAGAATAGTGTACCGATTGCTCCAGGGACATAGTGCCCTGTACGATAGGTTTCATAGTCGGAGCAGTCTGCAACCATTGGTATGGATATATCGGCTGTGGAGTAATATGCACCATATCCAAGTCCATATAGTATTACAAAAACAGCTGTGTATAGATTAAAGTGTGACAGAGAAAAGCCTCCCTCAGGGGTAATAAATATCTGTAGGGTAAGTGCTTCATTACCTGGTTGCCACATAAGTAGCAGTGCAGTAACTCCAGTATACATTACAAGAGCTAGGGCAGTAAAGGACACTAGGGTTTTCTTCTGTCCAAACTTCTGGGATAGTTTTACACCACCGATAAAGAAAGGCGCAGAGCATATATATCCTATTACATACATAGGTAGGAATAATCCATTATAGTTACCCATCATACTTGCATATAGTAGACAACCTACTGCTGTGTTAGTGGCAATAGCAAAAGCAAACTTTGTGCCAGCACCAGCAATCATAAGGCGAAGAAGCTCTTTGTTGTTTTTTAGAATATCTAGGTATTTGCTTAGTTTCATTGGTTCCTGTGCTGCTTCTCCTAGACCGTAGAACTCAGGTTTATCTTTTTCTTTAATACCTATAATAGCAAGTCCAGTTAGTATTGCAGATAGTACAATAGCAAGAGGGATAAGCATATCAAAGAATGTTGTGCTACCATAACCGTACATACCACCTATAATAGAAGCTACTACCTGCATTAGCCCCATACCTATAAGGGAGGCAATGGTGTTAAATACATTAAAGGTAGGACGCTGTTTAGGGTCGTTAGTTAAGCAGGTTTGCCCAGAACGGGTACAAGCTGTCTGGAAGGTGTAGCCGATTACATATAGAGCATAGATAACAACATAGGAGATGTATCTCATTGCCATCATGTCCTCTGGAATAAAACGAGTACCAAAGTACAGTAGCAAGCTACTTACTATCATAATACCATTACCCAGCACCATAAATGGACGGAATTTACCATATTTACCACTGGTGCGATCGATTAGAGCACCAATAATTGGATCGGTAAAAGCATCAAAAACACGCATTACTGTAACCATAGTAGTAGCAAAGGCGATAGTAAGACCTAGAACACCTTCGGCATAGTACATAATATAGTTCATAGTAAGGATGAAGTAAACATTGGTTGCCCCATTATTAAAGGGGAAAAGTACCAGTTGATATGGCTTGGCACGATTAAGTGCAGGAGCCTGTGGTTTATTAGAATTTTCAGACATAAAAAGTATCCTTTCTCACTTAGGTTATTACAGTTTTACAGGGGTACTGCTGTAGATAGTTAGATAAATTTAGCCTTATTACATAAGTGATTTAATCACTATCCATACAGTAGAGATTTAAAAATAAATCTTATGTCCAGTTGCTGCTATTACCCTTGCCCTTAGCTAGAGTATAGTGACTAGGTGTTTTAGCTACCTTTTCTACAAAGCTCTCGTCTCTTAAATCACCAGAAACAGCCTCAAATTTATTTTCATTGTCTAAAGTTACCTTAAAGGTAAATACTTTATCTTCTGATTTCTTAGCAATTAGATTACCATTGTGGTATAGAGAAACTTCCTTTTGGTTAGAATACACCTTAACTGTAATTTCCTTGTCATCACGCTGGCTAAAGCCTTTGCTACAGATATGTACAAATGGCTCATTGCTCCAGTATGCTTTATATAGATAGAAGCTATCTTTTTTAATCTTACGATCAAATGTTACTAGTCCCTTGTGGTTCATACCAGCTTCTCCACCCTGATCACGAGCATCAGCAGCAAAGTCAAACATATTCCAAACATGGGTTGCCCATAGATTAGGGAAACGCTGGAAACATTTTACCATGTATTCATGGTAGATTGCCTGATATTCTTCGGTGTGATCTCCACGCTTAGGACGGGAGGAGTGTAGATTAGGCATACCTTCACAACCGTACTCAGAATAACCTAAAGGACGATTAGGGTATAGTTTTGTCCATAGGGAAATCCACCAGTCATTTAGGAATAGTCCAGGTACATACCAACCTAGATATAGGTTCCATGCTACTAGGTCGGAAATATGTGCAGATTTATTAAAGTGATTAGCCACTGCGTAACAAGCTAGGCAGGTAGGACGAGTGCTGTCCATTTCATGGCATAAATCATTTAGTACACGGTGGTTATCTAGCATATCTTCTTTATCCTTAGTAGAGATGGTAATCTCGTTAGAAATACCCCAAGTTACAATACTAGGATGGTTGTAGTTTTGAGTTATTAGTTCTTTCATCTGACTAATAGTATTCTCTCTACCATTAGGCATATGCTCGGAGATATATGGAATTTCTGCCCATACAACCATGCCGTATTCATCACATAAATCATAGAAATACTGATCATGCTGATAATGAGCAAGACGAACTGTGTTAGCGCCGATTTCCTTAATAAGCTCCATATCTTCACGGTGGTGCTCCATTGTTAGAGCATTACCAATAGCTTTGCGATCCTGATGACGGGACACACCATGTAGAGGGTATTTTCTCCCATTTAGGAAGAAACCTTCCTTACTGTCAATTTTAAAGCTGCGAACACCAAATCTACTGGAGATTTCGTCTACCACTACACCATCTACTACAAGTTTAAGCTCTGCTGTGTACAGGTAAGGGTTTTCTACACCGTCCCATAGATTTGCGTTAGTAATGGTTAGTTCAGTATCAGTTCCTGTGCTTGTAGCTACCACTTCACCTGTTGCGTCTTTTAAGGTAATCTCCACCTGAGCCTTGTCATTATTTGGCCAGCTCTGTACTCTTACTAGACCATCATTACCAGAAACTGTAGGGGTAATACGCAGACCGTTACCACCGTAGTAATCCATGTCAAAGTGGGATTTATTAACTATTATTAGATTAACATCACGGTAGATACCACCGTAAAAAGTAAAGTCAGCTTTCTGGGGGTAAACTCGGTCATTAATGCCATTATCAACATTTACAATTAGATTGTTTTCCTCAAGAAGATGTGGGGTAATATCCACACGAAATGTAGAATAACCACCGTCATGGCTACAGATTTCTTTGCCGTTTAGCACTACATTTGCAGAGGAGTTAACTCCCTGAAACTCAAGATATACCACCTGTGTTTCACTATCAAAATCCACTTTAGGTAGATTTTTCTGATAGATACAAACACCTCTCCAGTAATCGTTACCACCATCTTGTCCATCTATATTATTCCAAGTGTGGGGAACATTTACTATTGTTTGGCTTCCGTTGGGGCCGGAAAACTCCCAGCCATTATTTAAAAGAATTTTATTTCGTATTGACATATTATGACCATCCTTTCTAAATGTTTTGCCTTATCCTATGTAATTAGGCAAAACTTATTGTCTGAAATTTATCAAACTTTCCTATTATATAATTTACTTATTATATAATAATATATTTTAATTATACTTTTTTTAAATGCTAATTCAATAGCTCTTACATAAGTGGTCAACTTTTATGCCTTTGTGGTATACTCGGAAATTTTTCTCTATCTATTTTGACGGAGAAATAGATTGATTCTTTGTATATATTGTGGTATGACTATTGCTTAATATAGAGGATTTTTTAAATTTTTTTACAAATACTTTACAGGAATGGCTTTGTGGTGGTAAGATGATATTAGGAAAGTAGTCAGTATCTGTCTACTAGTGATTACAATAATCAGGAGGTATGATCCGTGTTAAATATTGCAGTTGTTGATGATAGCGACAGCTTTAGAAGTCAGCTAATGGAATTTATTCTTCGCTATGGAGAGGAAAATAATCTTAAGGTAAATCCAGTACCTTTCTCTGACGGTGCAGAAATAGTTAAAGACTATAAAAACGAATTTGATATAATTATTTTAGATATAGAGATGCCAATAATGGACGGTATGACAACAGCAAAAAATATTCGTCAGCTAGATGAGGATGTAGTTTTAGTATTTATCACCAATATGTCAGAATATGCTCTTCATGGGTATTCTGTAGATGCTTTAGATTTTGTGCTAAAACCTGTAGAATACGAAACCTTTGCCCTTAAGATGGCTAGGGTTGTTAGTCGTGCAAAAAGTCGTAAACCAGCTCATATACTACTAAATTCTGTTGATGGGCTAGTTCGTGTTGAGCTAAATGATATTTACTATGTGGAGATACAAAATAGGGTATTATACTACCACACCTCTAAAGGGGTTTTTAAAGTTCGCAGTTCCATGCAAAAAGCTGCAGAGGAGCTGTCAGAACATCAGTTTGTCCGTTGTAACTACTGGTATCTGGTAAATCTGCGCCATGTGGTACAGGTAAATAACAATACTGTTTTAGTTGGTGAAAATGAGCTGGAAATAAGCAGGCGAAATCGCGGGCCTTTTTTAAGTGCATTAACCAATTACATGGGAGGTAATACTTAAATGGCAGGTTGGAATAGTTTTTTTACACAGCTCGGGCTTGATATGACGGTATATCTAGCTGGGGTAGCTTTCTTTTGGTCTTTAGAACGAAAAGACAATTTTTTAATAAGAATTACAATATGCCTATCCTCAGGCGCAGTGCTAAGTGTGGTGTTTTCTGCTATTCGCACCTGGCTTCCCTTAGATTATAATTTATTAGTAACATTAAATGTTTTTTGGATGTTTGTTAGGTTTTTAATATTAATTTTACAAAGTCATTATTGTGTAAAGCGTCCTTTATCCAGTGGTATTTACTATGCAGCTTGGAGCATGGTGCTACAACAGATGACCTACGAAACAGGCTTTATTATACTAGCAATACTAAATCTAGAAAAATATGTAATACCACTATCAATTATATGGTTCTCATTATTATATATAGCAATTCCAATGTCTATAGAAAGAAGAAAGCCAGGTGAGCGAGAATACCCTGTAGGTGTTAAGCAACTTACTCTATCTATTGTAATGGCTGTAATTGCAGGTTGTCTTTATCAGCTGTTTTTCTATCTGGCACCAGAGCTTAGCTTTAGACAGATTATAATAACATTTGCCCAGTTATACTGTGCAACTATATTTTATATACAGAGCATTGTTTTTAAGAAAAATGCTATTAGAGAAGAGCTATTAACTATGAATTTGTTGTGGAAGCAAAATAGGGATAGGTATAGCTTAGCTAAGGAGAATATTGATTTAATAAACCAAAAATGCCACGACCTTAAGCATCAGATAAAAGCATTAAAAGACATTGAAAGCAGTGAAGTAAGAGAAAAATATATAGCTGAGTTAGAGCAGTCCATACAGATTTATGATGCTATAGTTAAAACAGGAAATGACACCCTAGACACAATTCTCACCGAGAAAAGTCTATACTGTGAAAGAAATCAGATTTTAGTAAACTGTGTGGCAGATGGCAGTAGGCTAGATTTTATCCATCCTGTAGATTTGTATGCAATATTTGGTAATGCCATGGATAATGCTATTGAAACGGTGGGACAGATAGCAGATTCAGGACGAAGGGTAATAGATGTACTAGTATATACTAAACAGCAGTTTCTAATTATAAATATAACCAATCCAATGGGTGGAGTAGACTTAGTTTTTGAAGATGGTCTACCTACAACTACTAAGGATCAAAACGGTTATCATGGTTTTGGTATGAAAAGCATTCATAAAACAGCAGAGAAATATGGTGGATTTGTCACAGTAGATGCAAAGGACGATGTTTTCTCACTTAGGATATTATTTCCCTTGTCTAAGTGTGGGGGTTAAGCTACCACATAGGTAAAAAGTTTGAAAATAAAGTTTTCAAACTGCAAGTTTTGAGGCTTTTCACTGGGAGGGAGTGAAATTTTGCTAATACCAGTTTACTGGCAATGCAAAATTGCCTAAAACATTGCAAACTAAGAGAAAGTCATGGTAATAAATATAAAAAATATAAATATTGCTAAAATATGAACAAACTGTGTGCATATCAAAGGAAAATTAGAGGCTTTGTTGTAACCAACTAATAAGTTATGTAGAACATGCACAATTATATTAGGTTTATTGCCACAATAAGACAGCTTAGTTGCTATGAATTTAGTGTTTTTTGTGATACCACTTAGGTTTGTATTTTGACCAGATAGGTATGAGTTATTGATTTTCTTAATGTATTTGATATAATTTAGATAATAAAGTGTAAGGGTGTAAGGAAGAAAACTGTATATTATAGACAGTGTTTAATTTTTTATAATAAAACACCTACTATATACAGCAATTCCACACATAATAATTAAAAGAATCTTTACATGCATATTTAAGGAGGAAAAAACATGAGACATTCAAACTCTTCTAAAGCAACATCCATACTGCTAGCAGGTATCATGGCTGCTACAATCCTAAGTGGTTGTACAACAAGCACGCCATCATCATCAGCACCTGCTGCTACAGCAACTCCAGAGCCAACACCAACACCGGATCCAGTGTATATCGCTGCTCCACACACAGCTGGTGCTGAAGCTCCAACAGAGTATCTAGAGCCAACATTCTATGAGAATGAGAACGGCCCTGATGTAAGTGTTACATACCTAGGTGTTGTACAGATAGGCGATCAGTACTTTAAGGATAGCAATAACAACCAAACCCTTGATACATTTGAAGACTGGAGACTATCTACCGAAGAGCGTATGGGCGACCTACTAGCTAACATGACAGAAGATCAGAGAATAGGTCTACTCAGAAATGTTCTAATGGCTAAGCCTCTAAGTGGTGTAACTGAAGAAGTATACAACGAAGATGGTACAGTTAAGTTTGATATGTTTATCACTGGTGAAGTTGGTGAAACAGCAGAAGGTGGAGTATTTGACCCTGCTAATGCTGGTGCAGTAGCTGATGCAGCTCCTGCTTTCCCTGCTGACTCTATTATTAACACATCTGTTCGTTCAGCTGTTGTTCGTATGGACACAGATGTAGAGGTAGGGGCACTATTTAACAATACCCTAAATCAGGTTGCTGAGTGGGATGCTGTTAATTCTGGAGAAACAATGATTCCTTACATGCTACTATCCAACCCAATGAATGCTGGCTACCCAACATCTCTTGGTTTTGGTGCTGCTCTAGCTGATGGCGATATGTCACTACTAGAAGAATTTGTAGAAATGGACAGAGAAGTATGGGATGCTAAGGGTATCCACCAGATGTACGGTCCTCAGATTGATGTAATTACCGACCCTCGTTGGTCTCGTAACTTCCAGACATATACCGAATCCCCAGAGCTAATGTCCGATATTGCTGTAACTCTAGTAGAAGGTTACCAGAGTGGCACAGATGGAACACAGGTTGGTGATGTTTCTCTAATTATGAAGCACTTCCCAGGTGATGGTGCTGCACTAAACGGATTTGAGTCCCATTTCTACATGGGTCAGTGGCGTCCATATGAAACAGAAAACTCTCTAGCTGACTACCAGCTACCTCCATTCCAGGCTGCTATTGATGCTGGACTAACTGGTATTATGCCTGGTTACAGCCGTCCAACACTTGACGAAACAATCAGCGTACCACAGTCCTACATGGGACTAAATGTAAATGTTGAAGAAGTTGCTAACGGATTTAACACAACAATTCTAACAGATCTACTAAGAGATACAATGGGCTTTACAGGTTACATTAACTCTGACTCTAACATTATTACAGGACAACCTTTCGGTGTTGAAGACCTAAGCGAAACTGAGCGTATTGCTCTAGCAGTTAATGCTGGTAATGATGTTATCGGTGATGGCTTTGCATCTACTGTTGACATGACAACAACTATTGAAGCAGTTACAACTGGTCTAGTAACTCCAGAAGCATTTGATCGTGCTACAACAACTCGTATGACTTCTTGGTTAGACCTAGGTATGTTTGATAGCCCTTACCGTGATCCTGCCCAAAGTAAAGCAGTAGGCGAAGAACTAGCAGCTGGTCGTCAGGCTAATAAGGAAGCATTCCATCATGATTCTGTTGTTCTAATGAAAAACAGCGATGCTGTTCTTCCTCTAAACGACACATCTAAAACAGTATACCTAGAGTCCTTTACAGATAAGGGCGAAAATGAAGATAACATTGCTGCATGGACAACTGCTATTGAAGAAGCTGGCTTTACAATCGTTAAAGATGCAGCTCAGGCTGATATTGCTATTCTAGATGTAGTACCAGGTGGTGTTAACAACAACAACGAACATCTACATGAAATCAACCTAGTTGAAGGTAAAGATATTCCTCATGTTGAAAGAGATACAGGTGAGCTATCAGGTGATACAGTTGAAGTAACAAGCCTACAGGATGTAGATGATATTGCTAAGGTTGCTGCTACAGTACATGGTAATGGCGGTATTGTTATTGCTTCTATTGACATCTCCAGCCCATGGATTTTAACAAAACTTGAGCCACATGTTGACGGACTAATCGGTTCCTTTAGCACAACAGCTGATGCTCGTATGGATATACTAACAGGTGCTTACCTACCAACAGGTAAACTACCAGTTACAATGCCTGCAAGCGAAGGTGTTATTGCAATTGACGAAAATAACTTCTGTGCATCTCCTAATGATGTTCCTGGTTACGACAAGGATCAGTACATGGATGCAGCAGTTCTAGCAGCTTCCCCATCTGGTAGCTACACATACAAAGATGCTGATGGCAACCTATATGGCTTTGGCTACGGTCTAACAATGGAGCCTAAGGAAGCTGTAGTTTCTACAGAAACAGAAGAAACAACAACAGAAACAACAGAAACTACTACAGTAGAAGGCCCAGCAGCTCTTGCTCTTAACTACGAAGCTGATCCAGCTCTACTAGAAGGTGACTGGGTACTAACAGGTGCTTACACAGCAGCTTATGGTATGCTAACAGTTAAAGAAAATGCTGTATTCCTATCTGTAGAAAAAGATATCGAAACAAATGAGCTAGTAGACGAAGGTGCTTACATCCACGCAGATGCTACAAACATGGCTGCTAAGATGACATTTGACCCAGCTATTAGCGAAAACGAGTACAATTGTTCCTCTGCTTGGGATGACTGGAGTACAGTAAACATCATTGGCGAAGGTAATGCTGAGTACTTCGGTGCTAACAAGTTCCGTATCCGTGATGACGACGAAGGTGTATTCTTTGAGGAAGTAACTGGTGTTGCTGCTGACGAGCTACTAGATGTTATCGGCGTTAACGCTGAAGGTAACCTAATCGTTGGTTATTCTGACGATGGTATTGTAACAGATGATGAAGCAACATGGACATATGCTTACATCTTCTCCAAAGCATAATATTTAACTTTCCACGGAACAGATTCCATTAACTGATTTTACAAGTGACCTGGATAACAGGTCACTTGTTTAATATTAAAACTACTGAGTTGTAAGTATTTGTTTTTACTATAGTAAATTAAATAATATCGGAAAAAATTACATTGACATACACTATGCACAAAGTTTGCATAGAACACAGTCCTTGGAGAGGGACAAAAAAACTACTACTAATCTTTTATAAGGAGCTATAACTTCATGAGTGAGCAGAATAAAAAGAAGAATCCATTAGGATTTAATGCAGTTTTAGTAGGATCTATATTATGTGTAGTATCTGCTATTGCATATGGTGTGATGTTTAGCACTATTAAGTACAAAGAGCCTCTATTTGATATGAATATCTGTATTTTACTAGTTATAACTGCTGTAGTTTCCCTAGGTATGCTTTTCACAGCAAAAACTAAGGTATACTCATCAGTACCACTATGTATTGGTAGTGGTATATCCCTACTAATGTTCTTAAAAATGATGATCTGGCCTATATCCGATACAGCTTATGGTATTGAGCCTTTTCCACAGATGTCTGCGCTAATTACATGTATGGTGGCATTTGTTATTACTTTTGTAATTGCAGAGATCTCTCTATATACTAAAAAAGCTAACTAGTATAAAACTTGTAAATATAAGGCTAATATTTATATTAGTACTAAGTTGTAAGAAAGGATATATTGTATTATGAATAAAGGCAAAAGACTTGGTTATAAAATATTTACTAATGTTATGGTTGCACTTTTGATCATATCTTATTTTGGTGGTACAATTGCTGCTACCTACTCTGGTCAAATCAACTCATACCTAGGTATAACAACTACTCAGACTGTACAAACTGATGGAGGAGATAGCGAGTACCCTCGTTACTACCAGAGTCAGTATCAGACTATAGAAGAGCTTAAGGCAGCAGGCCTTGCAAAAGTTCGTGAAGTAGAAGCAGAAGGTGCTGTACTACTAAAAAATGATAATAACACACTACCGCTAACAGGTACTGATGTATCTCTATTTGGTACAACAGCTGGCTCACCAGTATATGGTGGTACAGGTTCTGGTGCAGTATCTGCTGATGATGCACCTAAATACCTAGAGGTATTCACAGATGCAGGACTAAATGTTATTAATGAAGAACTACTAACATGGTATGTTGACGAAGAATACGGTCGTGATTTTGATGAAGGTAACATTAATGAGCCTTCTTGGAATCAGGTTAACAAAGGTGATGCTGTAGATAGCTTTGGCCATGGGGAAACTGCAATTTTTGTAGTTGGCCGTGTTGGTGGTGAAGCTAACGACCTTAAGAGCACAGGACATATTGATGGTCTTGACGGTAACTACCTAACTCTTAACAAAAATGAAAGAGCTAACCTAGAAGGTCTTAAAGAACTAAAAGATCAGGGAAAAATCTCAAATATTATCGTAATAATCAACAGTGCAAACCCAATTGAAACAGACTTTATCAATGCTGAAGAATACGGTGTTGACGCTGCTCTATGGGTAGGTTCTGTAGGCCAGACAGGTCTATATGCTGTAGCTGATATCCTAACAGGTGCAGTTAATCCATCAGGTTCTCTACCTGATACATGGTGGGTGGACAACCTACAAAACCCAGTAATGGCAAACTTCGGTAGCTACTTCTACACAAATGCAGATGATTATACCTTTGCAACAGGTGATAGAGTATTTACTAAGTATGTAGTATATCAGGAAGGTATCTATGTAGGATACCGTTACACAGAAACTCGTTATGAAGATATGGTTTTAGGCACTGCTAATGCAGGTGAATTTAACTATAATGAAATCGTAGGCTATCCATTTGGTTATGGTCTAAGCTACACTGATTTTGAGCTATCTGATATGAAGGTAGAAAAATCTGGCAGTGGCCTAGAAACAATATACACAGTGGAAGTTGATGTAACTAACACAGGTGATGTAGCTGGTAAGAAGTCTGTACAGGTTTATGGACAGAAGCCATACACCCAGTACAACAAAGACAATGGTATGGAAAAAGCTGCTGTAGAACTTGTTGGATATGGTAAAACACAGCTATTAGAGCCAGGTGCAACCGAAACTGTAGTGGTAGAAGTACCAGAGTATTTCCTAACATCTTATGATGCAACAGGAACAGGTGTATACATCCTTGATGAAGGTACACATTATCTAACAGTTGCAGATAACTCCCACAGTGCTATTAACAACATCCTAGCAGCTAAGGGCAAAACTACAGCTGATGGCATGACAGCAGAAGGTAACACAGAGCTAACTCATGCAATGGAATTTGACTTTGACATCGAAACATATTCCAAAGCATATGGTACTGGTGAAGAGGTTACAAGCCTTTTTGCTACAGCAGATATTAATCGTTATGAAGGTGCTGGAGATAATGAAGTAACATACATTACTCGTAGCGACTGGGAAGGCACAACAATGATGTGGACTCCAAACGATGATGATGAAAACACAAATTATGTTAAACTATCTATGACAGATCAGATGGCTGCAGATGTTGTTCTTGACGAAGCAGATCTACCAGAAGATGATGGTAACTGGCCTGTAATGGACTCCACAGCAACAAACCACCAGCTTGTGGATTTAATGTTTGATGCAAATGGTGAGAGAATTGACTTTAATGATCCAATGTGGCAGGAGCTACTAGATCAGCTAAGCTATGACCAGCTAAGTGAAATCTGTGCAGTAGGTCTGAGAATGACAGTTGCTATTGAAGAAATCGGCAAACCTGAAACTCTTGACCACAACGGCCCAAGTGGTGTAACACAGAAGTACAGCCTTGGCCCAAATGGTTACGCTAACGAAACTAATGACCCTAATAAGGATATGACAGGTACTGCATTCCCATCAAATAACATCCTTGCTGCTACATTTAATGATGAGCTAGTAGCTGAGGCTGGTGCAATCATTGGTGAAGATGCAATGTGGGCTGGTTATGCTGGTCTATACGGTACAGGTATTAATATCCACCGTGCACCTTACTCCGGTCGTGTATTCGAGTACTACTCTGAAGATAGTATTCTAACAGGTCTAATTGCTGGTTCTGAAACAGAAGCAATCCAGTCCAAGGGTGTTTATGTTTACAACAAGCACTTTGTACTAAATGATCAGGAAGAACAGCGTCAGGGACTAGGTACATGGGTAAATGAGCAGGCACTTCGTGAGCTTTACCTTCGTGCATTTGAGCTTCCAATCGTAAATGCTGATGCTAAATGTGTAATGACAGCATTTAATCGTCTTGGCCCAATCTGGGCTGGTGCAATGCCAGAGCTTATGACCGATTGGCTTCGTGGTGAAGCAGGTATGTCTGGATTTGCAGTTACAGATATGTATGATGCAAGCTACATGTCCAAGCCACACGAAGTTCTAGCTGGTAATGATATTCCAGATAACTACCCAGGTGTTGCTGGTACAGCAGTTGGAGAAGGCACAACAAATCTAGATTACGAGTTTGATCCTTATGCACCAGGTGCAGAACAGGCAAATGCTCCTCTAGCTCGTGCAATGCGTGAATCTGCACATCGTGTTTTACACACAGTTGTACATTCTCGTGGTATGGACGGTATCGGTGCAGGTACAGAGATTATCAGCGTTACTCCATGGTGGGTAACAGCAGTTACAGTATCTCAGATTATCTTTGCTATACTATCTCTAATCGGTGCAGCGCTACTGGTTAAGGATATTAAATCCGAGAAAAAATCCTAATAAATTATAACTTATAATTATTTAATCCCCAGTGTCTTAGTTGACACTGGGGGTAATTTTTGTAGATATATCTTAATTCTTGGGGTATATTCACCGACCTAAGTATTTGCAAAAAACCTTCTTGTATATGGGGTAATAGGGGGATATATAGGTTTGTCACAACAATATTAATAGATAGAAAAATACCCAAAACTATGCAAAAAAAGCTGTAAGGATTTTTCCTTACAGCTTATATTACTAGGATCTTTATCAGTAGTTTAGGTGAAATTCTGTTGGGGTACTGTCCCTCGCCAAGGGAGAGTGATAGTACCCCAACATTTTGCTATAGAACTTATTACTATATATTCTCTGCTGCCAGTAAAGCAGCCTCTACAACCTTATCCATATCGTAGTATTTATACTCACCTAATCGACCACCGAAAATTATATTTTCTTCTTGGTCAGCAAGGGCTTTATACTGATTATAAAGGCTGTTGTTCTTCTCATTATTTACAGGGTAGTAAGGCTCATCACCTAGCTTCCATTCGGTGCTATATTCCTTACTAATAACAGTTTTCTCCTGAGTGCCAAACTGGAACCACTTATGCTCAATAATTCTAGTCCAAGGAGTTTCGATGTCGGTGTAGTTTACCACAGCATTTCCCTGATAGTTATCTGTGTCTAAAACCTCAGTTTCAAAACTTACACTACGGTATTCCAGTGGCCCGTATTTATACTGATAAAATCCATCAATAGAGCCTGTATACAGTACAGTTTTAGCTAAGGAGTTCCATTTAGCTGGATCTTCTAGGTAGTCTACATTTAACTTAACTTCTATACCTTCTAGAATATTATCCACCATTTGGGTGTAACCACAGGTTGGGATACCCTGATACAAAGCATTAAAATAATTATTATTATAGCTCATACGAACAGGTAGTCGCTGGATAATAAAGGCAGGTAGCTCACTGCATTTTCTACCCCATTGTTTCTGGGTATATCCTTTAATTAGCTTTTCGTAAACATCTACACCTACTAAGCTAATTGCTTTTTCCTCTAGATTTTTAGGATCTGTAATGCCAGCCTGAGCTTTTTGTTTATTAATAATTTCCACTGCTTCACTAGGTGTTGCCACACCCCACATTTTATTAAATGTGTACATATTAAAAGGTAGGCTATATATCTCACCTTTGTAGTTTGCAATAGGGCTATTAATATAATTATTAAACTGAGCAAACTGTCCTAGATAATCCCACACCATCTTATTATTAGTGTGAAATATATGTGCTCCATACTTATGAACCTGTATTCCTTCTATATCATCACAGTAAACATTACCTGCAATGTGATCTCGCTTCTCGATAATTAAGCAGGTTTTTCCTTTTTTAACTGCTTCTCTAGCAAATACAGCACCATATAGCCCTGCACCTACAATTAGGTAATCGTACATATTGCACCTCTTAAAGTTAAACTTTGTTAAAATTAATTAAATCCAACGATTTTCTGGGAGATTTTATAAGCCATAATGGTAGTATGCTGACCTATAGCACCTGGGAAATTAATAATATTACCCATTACCCCTCGTCTAAGTTTTCTAAATAAGCTATGGTCTTTTTCCTTTATATAGTCCCATAGCTGATCTTTTTTCTTAAGGTTTTCTGCTGTGCCAGAACGGTATAACATTACCGAAGATACAACAGTGATAATCTCTAGGTAGTTAAACATATAATCCCTAAGTTTCACATTGTTAGTTTTGCCAAGGGTAAACTCATCAATCATCATTTTGTTAACCTTAAGCTGCTGATCAATTCGCTTAATCATTACCTTTTCATTTACTGACTGATCATCTCTACCTATATAGTAACGATAGAAATTAACATCAATATAATACATCTTCTTTACATGAACTAAAGGCATGTACACATATATATTATCCACATAGAATGTATGCTTAGGTAGCTCTAATCCACACTCTCTCAGTAAATCTGTACGATATAAAGCCGAATGCATTAGGATATACTGACCTTTTTTAACCTTGCCTAGGTCATCCCATGTAAATTCTCTATCTTTAGGTAGGAAGGAATAACGCATAACCTTTTTAACGATGGTCGCTTCATTCTCATAAACATAGTTAGAGATAAACATATCTATTAGATTATCCTCAGCTACAAATTTAGAGATGGTTTCCATTATAACCTTATAGGAGGCAGCTTCTACCCAATCATCACTGTCCACTACCTTAAAATAAAGCCCTGTGGCATTTTTTAACCCTGTATTTACAGCCTGTCCATGTCCACCATTTTCTTGGTGTACAGCTTTTACAATTGTAGGATATTTAGCAGCATATTCATCAGCTATCTTTGCAGTATTGTCAGAAGATCCATCGTTTACGATTATTATCTCAACTGCTTCACCACCTGGTAGTAGTGATTCAATACAATTAGCCATGTAATCCTGAGAATTATAACATGGTATTGCAAATGTTATTAGTTTCATTGTTTTTCGTTCCTTTTAATCTTATGTTTTACCACCATTAACCAAGCAAATAAACAAGAAGTATTATTACCACTTAGGTTAACTTGAAGTTATAACCATAGGGTAAATCTGTATTTACACTATAGTAGGTAGTTTCAGTTTATGGTTTTTACCATAAAGCATACCAAATAATTATACAACAAAATAGGACATTTTTCAATATAAAAGGCTAATTTTCTTAAAGGCACTTGAGTATTTACTGAGCATTTAATACCTTTGATGTATTTCTATATTCTCCATTGCTAAAATTATAGTGATGAAATAATTCTGCCTATGTTCTGCCTATTTTTAACCGATGATTTTCCACCTACAGGTGTAGTATACTAAGATTACAGGGAAAACAAACAAAAAACAAAAAAATAAATCAGCCCTGAAAAGAAGGAGAATTATTATGATTAACAAAAAAATTACAACACTAGCACTTGCAGGAATTATCGTTTTAGGAAGCACAAGTTTAACAGCTTTTGCAAGTGAGACAGAGAAAACACCAGCTGGATCACAGTTTAGATCTGAGCAGACATTTAACAGAGAAAATCTAGGTGCAATAAAAGGCAACCTTGAGGAAAAAGGCATTACACTAGAAGAAGCAAAGGAAAACTTCGCAGCTAAACTAGAAGCATACGCAGCAGAAAAAGGCATTACAGTAGAGGAAGCACAGGCTCAGATTGATACTCTTAGAGCAAATGGTAGAACATTTGAAGGCATTGGAGCACTTAAGGGAAATCTTGAGGAAAAAGGCATTACACTAGAAGAAGCAAAGGAAAACTTCACAGCTAAGCTAGAAGCATATGCAGCAGAAAAAGGTATTACAGTAGAGGAAGCACAGGCTCAGATTGATACTCTTAGAGCAAATGGCAAAACATTTGAAGGACTAAAGGCTATTGGTAGCCAAAAAGAAACTATCTAGTGATATAATGGAAACAAACCACAGACTAAAAATCTGTGGTTTGTTTTTTTGCCTTGATTTTTGGTTTAGTTAAATCATAGCTTGTATTAATAAAATTTATAATTTCTTGGTGGGGGATAGTGTTATCTAAGATAACCGAAATCCAGTGTTCTTTATTCATATGGTAGGCAGGGACAACGGATTTATAGGCCTGTCGCAAAAAATCCCCCGTCATAGGTTGACATTTTAGATTAACCCAAGTTTTATTGTCTTTATTAAATATCAGTGCGAAAATTTTCTTATTACTAGTATGTCTAATAACACAGTAATCCTTTTTACTGGCAAAGGGGTAATCTTTGTAAACATTATTAAAGCTAAGACAGTATGCTATAAGTTCTGCTGATGAATTCATTTTAAACTACCTTTCTGTATGGCTACTTGGGGATTAATTATTTAAGTCTATCTTTTTGAGCATTAATTCATACATAATAACCATAAATACTAAAAATACACCAATAAAAATAGGGTAAAGGTTAAATCCAATAGACCTACCTATTAAACCGAATAATGGTGGCACAGTTAGGCTGCCAGTGTATGCTGCAGCCATCTGAATACCAGTAATAGATTGGGATTTATCAGCACCAAAATTATATGGTGCAGAGTGAATTATACAGGGAAAGATAGGTGAGGAGCCAAAGCCTATTAAAGCAATGCCCACAAAGGCTAGAAACTGATTATAGGGTATAAGCAGTATAATTACACCTACTGTCATAACTAAACTACCAGACCTAATCATCTGGGTGTCATTATATTTTATAGCGATAAATCCACAAATACCTCTGCCTATAGTAATACCTAGATAGAACAAAGCAGCAAAGCCAGTAGCTTTTTCTGGGGATATGCCACGACTATACACTAAATAACTACTTGCCCACATACCAGCAGTGGTTTCCACAGCAGAAAAACAAAAGAAAGCAGTGGCAATTTCCTTTACACCAGATATGGCGAAAATTTCCTTAATACTCAGATTTTTTTGCTTAATCTGTGTATCTGAATTATAGTTGGGGTTTATATTTAACTGCCATAAAGGTTTACTGATAAATATAATCACACCTAAAATTATTTGTATAATAAAAAGCAAAATATACCCATCTCTAAAGCTGTGTCCAGAGGTTAGGACTAAGCCCATGGTGTAGGGACCTAAAGTTGCACCAATACCCCACATACAATGAAGCCAGTTCATATGCTTGCTTTCTAGATTAAGGGCAGCATAGTTATTAAGGGCAGCGTCAACACTACCAGCACCTAATCCATAGGGAATAGCCCACAGGCATAGAACTGTAAAGTTAGAACTAGTGGAGAATCCCATTAGGGAAATTGCAGTAATAAAAATACTAAAAAAGGTTATTTTATGTATGCCCAGTGTATTTATAAGCCTATTACTATTACAGCTAGAAAGGATTGTCCCAGCTGATATAATCATAGTTATTATACCCATATTGCCAATAGGAGCGCCTATTTCACTGTTTATTACCGGCCAAGCAGAGCCTAGAACACTATCAGGTAGCCCTAGACTAATAAATGATAGATAGATTAAAGCCAAAAGAATACTGGACATAAACTACCTCCTTTAATATTAGTGGATTAAATTTATAATGGTTAAAGATTAATTTCTAGTATTATTTTAATAGATATTATAACACAAAATATATATAAAGTAATACCATAATTTGTAAACTCAATAATCTACTTAATACCCAAAAATAAAATTGATATATTTTGTCAAATTTATTGATATTATAGGGTATTTTCTCTGAAATAAATGTCATAATGTGGGATTAAATAGAAAGATTTTGCCTTTTTTACTATTTATTGAATTTACCTGTCAAAACTAGTATAATTAGATAAGATATATAGCAGTTTATTGACAGAATTAATAGGTAAAACTATGTAAGGAGGCGAATATATGACAGTTAAAGAGTTTTTTTCTAAACATACCATAACAATTGTAATAGTGATTTCAATTGTTTTAACAGGAATGTCTATTAACTGGGTTTGCCGTGCTTCGGAAGAAGCTATAGTAGAGTCTACCTATAATCAGGTTAATGAAATTGGTATACAGTATGAGAATTTGCTAGAAGGTACAATTACGCAGACCAGAGAGAACCTTAGCTTATTAGCTTATGAGATGGCAGAGTATAATATTGAAGATGCGGATATAATGGCTTTTTTACATAATAGGTATCAGTGTGAAGAGTATGAAAATTTATACTATGTTGATATAGAAGGCAATGGCTTGTCTTTAGATAATAAGCAGTATGATTTTTCCGAAAATCAGTCCTTTATTCATGCAGTGGAAAATCAGTCAGACAGTACCCATTCTATAATATCTAAAACTTCAGAGATTAGTTTTGGATTAGCTATGCCTGTTGTTAAGGATAATGAAGTGTCCGCAGTGCTATTTTGCGAAATTTCCACAGAAGGTTTTTTAAATATTATATCTGATACTAAAAATTACATTGGAGATATTATATTTTTTGACACAGATATGAATATGCTTTTTGCCACAGGTGATAGCTATTTAGAGGGTGAAACAGTTTCAGGGGATTTTATTACAGCCATAGGTAGTGATAATATCCACAAAGCCCATGAAGATATTTTAAATAATGTAGATGGTGGATTTTCCTATGACTATTTTGGCGAAAGCAAAATAATGGTATACCACCTTATTGATATGACCGATATGGCATTCGCTATAGATGCCTATGTAAGTTCCTTAAGCAGTGAAATAATAACCTCCTATACATATAATGAAATAGTTATGAAAATCGTATACTGGGTTACGATTTTTCTAGTAATATATATATCTGTTAATAATAATAAACACAATAAAAGTATAGAGAAGGTAGCTTATTATGATGCTTTAACTAACCTACCTAATTCTGTTAAATTGTCTAAAGATATTATATATACCCTAGATAAAAATAAAAAGACAAAATACTCAATAATTGTTTTTGATATAGAAAATTTCAAGGCTATAAATGAAATGTTTGGTCATGAGGTAGGAGATAGAGTATTAGTTAGTGTTAAGTTATTCGCTTATAGCTTAAATATACCTAATCTTATTATTGCAAGAATTGCTGGGGATAAATTTGCTATGTTTGGGCCTAGTAAATTTTTAAGTAATTTAGATATGCTTACAGGTCGTCTAGCCGATAATCTAGGTAAATATGTACCAGAATTAAATCACTATGGTGGTTCTTATAAAATTGGTAGGTATGAGATTGAGGAAGATGACAACTTTGATTCAATAATGGCAAAGGTTAACATAGCTTTAACCAAGGCTAAATCAAGTAAAAATCTAATAATTTGTGATTATAATGGAGAGTTTAAAAAGAAACTTCTAAAAGAAGCAGATATAACTAATAAGATGAGAAATGCCTTAGAAGATGATGAATTTAAGGTTTATCTACAACCTAAATTCTCTGTACATAATAATAAATTAATTGGGGCAGAGGCACTGGTGCGCTGGATAGCTGCTGATGGCACTATGGTATATCCTAGTGATTTTATACCTTTATTTGAGCGTAATGGTTTCATTGTGGATATTGATAGATATGTGCTGGAAAATGTATGTAAAACCATAAGGAAATGGATGGATAATGGTATAGGGCCTGTTGCAATATCTGTAAACTGCTCAAGACTCAGTGCCGAAAACCCAGATTATATTAACGAAATTACCACCATAGCAGCTAAGTATCAGGTGCCACATAAATACATTGAAATTGAGCTAACAGAGTCAGCAACTATTAGTAATTTTAATATGATTGAGGAGCTTTTTTTAGGCCTGCACAAAAAGGGATTTAAGGTTTCAGTTGATGATTTTGGTGCTGGTTATTCCTCTCTAGGAATGCTTAAAAATCTACATGTAGATACACTTAAGATGGATAGGAGTTTCTTTGTAGGTGGAAAAAATAAAAGACGAGACGATATGTTAATAGATAGCATAATTAGAATGTCCCACAATCTAGGAATGTATGTAGTTGCAGAAGGTATAGAAACTCAGGAGCAGATAAATCTGCTAGAGTCACTTAACTGTGATGCTGTTCAGGGATATTTTTATGCTAAGCCTATGAGTATCCTAGATTTTGAGAATGAGTATAGCCAGCAGATAAAGGATAATAATCTATCAGTAGAAGGCGCAAACTGCATTATTAAAGATGTTATTGACAGTAGATTTGCTGTTAAATTTGCTGAGCGAGGATTGATTGTAACCGAGGCAAATGATGATTTTACCATACTAGAAGCCAATGATTATTATTTTAAGCTGGTGGGTTATACAAGGGAAGAAGTGCGAGATAATTTTGATAATAAAGCAGTAAAACTTATGGATTCACAAAGTCATAGTGAAATCATAGAGTATCTAAAATCCCATATTAAAGAAGATGGAAAGAGAGAGTTTAGCCTAAATGCAAGTTTTACTATGAAAAATGGTAAAACCAGTAGTTATCGTCTCAACGGTAGAATATGCGACAGTGACCAAGGTGGTTACAAGCTTTGCTGTTACATATCAGACGGAACAGAGGAGAATATTAGAAATTTATACATGTAAAATAGCCTTCTAGGTATAAGACCTAGAAGGCTATTTAAACTTAATGATAAAAGCGAACTACTCTGTCCCTTAAAACTTTAAAAAATAAGTCATATACATCAGTATTATTCCTTTATTATCAAGTTTTGCTCCTTGCATTTCATCTTTTATCATAAGCATACTAGATTGTAGACTTTGTCTACAATCTAAAAAAACCCTTCTAGGTATATGAGTGCCTAGAAGGGTTTTTATTGTTTTCAGCTATTATTAATAGTCATTTAGAGGGCTGGAGGAGCGATAGATTAGCTCAGGGGAAATTGTTAAAGTCTGTGGGCCAACAATACGCTTTGTGGCAAGACTTATAGCGAGATTTACAGATTTTATAGCTACTTCATCTAGTTTAAGATCTACCACAGTCATAGAAGGGGAAGAATATCGGAATAAACTCTGCATACCAGTGCTAGTTGCGATAATTTCCACATCTTTTCCTATCTTAATATTACTATCATTTAAGGCATTTACAATGCCTAAGGCAACCATATCATAAACACAGATGATAATCTTAGAAAGTCTGCCACTTTTGATCATAGCCTTACCTAGGTTATAACCATCTTTTATGCTGTTGTTGGAGTAGAAAGTATTATTAGATACATCAATGCCTTCCTCCTCAAACATTTTAATCATAGTTTTAGAACGATGGGAAAATCCGTGTATAGGTGCTGGGTTTAAAACTAAGGATATATCATCACCAGCTTTGTGTATTGAGTGTTTAACAGCAAGTCTACACACCTCATCATTATCAAAATTAACACTGGAATAGTTTTCAAGCTCCCTATTAATAAATACCACAGGGATATTAGAAGGATTGTCAGAGAGAAACTCTATATCTCCCTCTCCTGGTGCCATGATTACTACTCCATCAGCACTTTTTCCAGTAAATATATCTTCAAGTGATTTAAGGTTGTCCACAGGAAAAGGTTTTAGTATCAAATCCACTGCCTCCAGTGAATCGTACATAGCATTAGACATGCCAATAAGCACAGAAGATATGGTAGTATCAACATATTTATAAGGCCAACATACAGCAATTCTTGTATTAGATGTAGTGGTACTGGGGTTTTTGAATTTGGTGTATCCCAGTTCATTAGCGCAGTTAATAATTTTTTCCTGCATTTTTTCGCTGATTTTGTGTTTGTCACCTCTGCCGTTTAAGACATAGGAAACAGTGGCACTTGAAGTATTACATAATCTTGCTATATCAGCCATTGTAGCCATATCCATACCTCCTCCTTTTACACTTTTAATATATTATAGAATTAATCCAGTAAAAAGTCAATAATATATACTTAAAACTTAAGTTGGGTAAAAAATTCATATAGCACTTTTAATAAAAAATAAAAGCATATTTTGTTTTTATATCTAAAAAAAATTACAATTTCTACAAAACTCATGTATATTGTTGACAAAAGAAAAAATTAAGTTACAATTAACTTAAAATAAAGTAAACAAAAGTTATTTATTTGCATTTAACTAATAAAGGAATATATTATGAGCCATAAACGAATAAAGATTATAACAGGTCATTACGGCAGTGGGAAAACAGAATTTGCTGTAAACTATGCCATAGAATTAAAAAAAGCTGGTGGCAATGTAGCTATTTCTGATATGGATATAGTTAATGTTTACTTTCGCTCTAGGGAGAAACAGCAAGAGTTAGAAAGTAAAGGAATTAAATTTATAGCCTCCTCTATAGAGGGTAAGGGATTAGATGTACCAGCTATCTCAGCAGCAACCATAGGCCCTATTATAGATAAGGACTACACCTATGTTATGGATTTAGGTGGGAATAATGTAGGTACTAGTGTTCTAGGAAGAGTAAGGGAAAGAATAGATATAGAGGAGTTAGAGTTTTTAATGGTGATAAATGTTTATCGCCCCGAAACCTCTACAGTAGAGCTAATACTATCTCAGATAGAAAGTATTGAAAGTGCTGCTAAACTAAAAATCACAGGGCTGGTTAATAATTCTAATTTAGTAAGGCAAACGGATATTTCCTGTCTTATTAAAGGAGATGAAATAATCAAAGAGGTATCAAGACTAACAGGTAAAGAGATAAAATATCACAGTTACATAAAAGCTCTTATTAAGGAAAACATCCCAGAGTATCTATCTGGGGAAGGTTTTCCTATGGAATTTAAGATGAGGGAGAGCTGGATGTAGAATTTACTTAAAATTTAAGTTTTGTTAAGTAGAAACTTTCCCACTGGTGGAAACTACTATATATTTACTTAGAAAAAAGGGGCTTTAAGTTTTTGCTATTAAAACTTGCACAACTGCCTACAACATTACAAACTCAGTGAAAGGATGGTAATAATTATGGCAAAGGGAAATGTAATCATTAAGGAGGACATCTGCAAAGGCTGTGAGCTATGTGTATCAGTATGTCCCAAAAAAGTTTTAGAATTATCTAAAACAAAAACCAATTCAATGGGATACCCTCCAGCACAGTGGACTGGACAAGATTGTATAGCCTGTGGAAGCTGCTTTATAACCTGCCCAGATGTTGCAATTACTATTGAAAAAATTGATTAATAAATAGGAGAGTTTAGTTTGGTGCTTTTCGGTAGGTACTATGCCGAAATTTTGTCATGGATAAAGCCATGGGTAAAATTGCACAAAACATCAAGAAAGGAATGAATATTACAATGAATAAAATATTAATGAAGGGCAATGAAGCTGTTTCTGAAGCAGCTATCAGCGCAGGATGTAAGTATTTTTTTGGATACCCTATAACACCCCAGAATGAGATACCTGAGTATCTGTCAAAAAGACTGCCAGAAATAGGAGGAGTTTTTGTTCAGGCAGAGTCCGAGGTGGCAGCTATTAATATGGTATACGGGGCAGCAGGTGCAGGAGCAAGAGTACTAACTAGCTCATCTTCACCAGGTATAGCTCTTAAACAAGAAGGTATTGGTTATATAGCCAATGCTGCACTGCCAGCTGTTATTATTAACATGATGAGAGGTGGCCCAGGACTAGGCACCATACAGCCAGGTCAGGCAGATTATAACATGGCAGTAAAAGGTGGATCTAATGGTGACTATCATACAATTGTTTTAGCCCCAGCCAGTGTACAGGAAGCAGTTGATATGACAATGAAGGCATTTGACCTAGCAGATTACTATACCAATCCTGTAATGGTACTAGCAGATGGTATTATAGGCCAGATGATGGAACCAGTTACTATAGAGTATAAATGTTCAAAGGATTTAAAGGAAAAAAACTGGGCATTACAGGGTAAAGGCGATGGAGAAAGACACGAGGTGAGAAATCTTAATATCCAACCAGAGGACTGTGAAAATTGGAATTTAACCCTACAGAAGAAATACAAAGAAATAGAAGAAAATGAGCAGGACTGGGAAGAATATCAGCTAGATGATGTGGAATATGTATTTGTAGCCTATGGCACATCTGCTAGAGTTGTAAGAAATGCAGTAGATGAGCTAAGAGAAAAAGGTTATAAAGTAGGTATGCTCAGACCAAAACTACTATGGCCATTTCCACAAAAAGGATTTGATAAACTAGGTCATGTTAAGAAATTTTTAAATGTAGAGATGAGTTTAGGGCAGATGGTACAGGATGTTGCCTATGCTGTTAATGATAAGAATAAGATGGAGTTTTACGGTAGAGTAGGTGGTATCATTCCATCAGTAGAAGAAGTAGTTGACTTTGGAGAAAAGATAATGGGAGGTAATGGCTGTGAGTAATATTAAATTTGAAAAAAACTCTGCACTAACTGATAAAAAACTTCATTACTGTCCTGGTTGTGCTCACGGTATAGTACATAGGATATTAGCAGAGGCATTAGTGGAGCTAGAGCTGGATAAAGAAGCAATTCTAGTTGCACCAGTAGGCTGTGCTGTAATGATAAATGATTATTTTAATATAGATTCAATTCAGGCACCTCATGGTAGAGCACCAGCAGTGGCTACAGGGGTTAAAAGAGTTCACCCAGATAAGACAGTTGTAACCTATCAGGGAGACGGGGATTTGGCTGCTATTGGCATGGCTGAGATAGTTCATGCAGCTGCTAGAGGGGAAAACTTTACAACGGTATTTATTAATAATGGTATCTATGGTATGACTGGAGGACAGATGGCACCAACAACACTGCCAGGGATGAAGGCTACAACCTCTCAGGGTGGTAGAACAAGCCAGCTTAACGGTAATCCTATTAGAGTGTCAGAGATGTTAGCAACACTAACAGGCCCTGCCTATATTGAAAGAGTAAGTGTAGATTCACCAGCTAATACTAGAAAAGCTAAGATTGCTATAAAAAAAGCTCTAGAAATACAAAAAAGTGGAATAGGATTTGGCATTATTGAGGTGCTTTCTACATGTCCAACAAACTGGGGATTAAGTGCAGTTGATTCCATGAAATTTGTAAAAGAAAATATGATACCATATTATCCTCTAGGTGTGTATAAAAATGAAGCAGAGGGAGGTAACTAATATGAATACTCAGACTCAGAAAATATGTTGTGCAGGTTTTGGTGGACAGGGTGCCTTGCTACTGGGGAAAATAATAGCAACAGCAGCAATGACAGAAAATCTAGAAACCTCATGGAGTCCTTCTTATGGCCCAGAGATGAGAGGTGGCACAGCTAACTGCCATGTTATTCTATCAAAGAAACCTATAGGCTCCCCAGTTGTAACTAAAGAAGCAGATTGTTTAGTAGCAATGAATCAGCCATCCTTTGACAAATATGTTACCATAGTAAAAAATGATGGTATAGTAGTATCAAATTCTGACTTAGTTAATGTAGGTGAACAGTCTAAGGGTAAGAAGATATTTGCAGTGCCAGCTAATTCTATATCCACTGAGGAGCTAGGCAGTGCTAAATTTGTAAATATGGTTTTACTTGGTGCTACCATTTATGCCCTAGGTAGCTTACCAGTAGAAAGCATTGACGAGGCATTTAAGATTTCCTTCTCAGGGCCTAAAGAAAAGTTTATTGCAACTAATAAAAAAGCCTTTGACCTGGGATATGACTATGCCAAAAAATTAAATAATTAGTGTATAATTAAAGATGAGGTAATCTAAATGTTCTAAGCATTTGTGTATGCCTCATCTTTTTATATAAAATATAAGTTTTGGCAAATAACTTATATTATGAATACAGTAAAAAAATTCTAATAAATATAATCCTTGACAAAAACACATCTATGCTTTATGATTTTAAAGTACTAATATAAAATGATGATATTAGTAATTTATAAATAATAATAATTTAGCACTTTCAAGTGATTTCGCTGGAAATCGCTATTGTATAGCGAAAAATTTAGCTATTTCTAACAAATAATAATAGCATTTAGCACAATGGAGAAATAATAAGTTTGTTATAGTATATGAATATACTTACTTTGTGGTAAGTATATATTGACTGTTAATTATTTAACTTATATAATGGGACAATACCAAAATTTAACATGAATAAAGGTAGCTAAAAGATGCAACCTCATTGAAAGGATGGCCATAAATATGTCAGATGATGTTAAAGTTTTCCATAACTATGCTGATGAGAAAAAAGAATCTTTTGCCAGCGTAGTTAGTAATTGGCGAAGCTATGCCAAGGAAATGTATGACAATACCCATGATGAAACAAGAATACAGAGATGGAGTTATTCCAGTGGACTATATAAATACTTTGATAATTACGGTAAAAAAATCACCGACGAAAACCCATATTTAAGAGTAGTGGATTTACACGAGTTTGATACATATATAAAAAATCTTCCAATACCACTAGACCCACCAGCTTTTAATAATAAGAATAGACCTAACTTCTTTGGGACATCTATGGATGAAACCTTAGATAATCCTAAGGAGTATAAAAGCGTGCTACACAGCTCCTTTGAAAGAATTATGTCCGAGGCTAAAGGTATTAATTTACCAGAGGTTGCTCAGGTTAAAACCCTTAATGAAGTAGAGCTAAAAGAGGAAATTCTAAAATACGCAAGAGGGTTAGGATTTAAAAGTATCGGTGTTACCAAGGTGGATAGACGTCATATTGCTGCGCAGGTAGATGATGATATTATATTTGATACAATAATAATTGTGGGGTACGAAGTACCTAAAGAGATAGTACATCGTTACCCAAACCCTAAACATGACACAGCAGCTTATTATGGCTACTATAAATGCGCTGATAATATACATAAGGTGGCAGATTTTATTAGAGGTCATGGTTATGACTGTCGGGCAAGATCTTGGGAAGGATTTATTAAATACCCAGTACATGCTGTAAATGCAGGTATGGGCAATATGACAACCTACGGTATCTGCCATACACCAGAGATGGGTACAAGGCTAAAGTATGCCTCTATATTAATAGATGCCCAGCTTCCACTGGATAAACCTAAGGATTTTAATATAGAAGAATTTTGCTCCAGATGTAGACTATGTCAGAAATCATGTCCAACAGGGGCAATTCCTAAGGACGAAACTAGATATATGGGCTCAATGCGTCGAGTTGTTGACCATATTAAGTGCTTTGAATCTATGTGTACCCGAAAGGAATGTGTGCAGTGTTGGCGAGTATGTCCAATAAATATGATTAGTTATGACCACTGTATGACAACACTTCCAGGCTATTATGAGTATAATCCTAAAAGAGATGATATGAATATGGAAAAATACAGAGAAAGGCTGGAAAAGTAATGGTTAAATTTAAAATAATAGGTGATTTAGCCCAGAGTTATGAAGTGGAGATTGATATTAATAAGTCCCCACTGGATATATTTAGAGATTTAAATCTTAAGATGAGAACTGGGTATAATATTACTGCTGTACAGGTAGGTGGAGCTTTAGGTTATCTAGCAGTAGGTAGTGAGTTAACAAAACCAATTAGTGAGATGATGGATGAGGCTTCAGTGCCTTATATTATGTATCTAGGGGAGAATTTCTGTCCTGTAGATTATATGAGATTTCTATCTCGATTTTTAATAAGAGAGGTTAAGATTGATAATAAACACACCAGAAATCTTAACACTGTTATAGAGGATATTACACTAATAGAAACTTGGGATAATTCCCTAGATAAGCTTAAAAAAGTTGTTTCTAATTTAGAGGATACCTATGCTGAAACACAGGTAAAAGCCCTTTATGAGAAAGTAATAGATAGATTTGAGGATATTATATTAGAGCATATTAATGATAAGCAGTGTAAAACTGGAATTTGTCGAACATTAATATCTGCCCAGTGTATAAATGCCTGTCCTGCACAGGTACATATACCAGGATATGTGGCACTAATGAAGGCAGGGGAGGAGGTTAAAGCCTATGAGCTAATGAGAAAAACCAATCCTCTATCATTAATCTGTGGTAAAATCTGCGCTAGACCATGTGAGGACAGATGTAGAAGAAAAGAGATTGAGAAAACTGTAGGGGTAAGAGCCTTGCAGAAGTATATTTCTATGAATGCCCTAGAGTCAGGAAAATTTACCGAAGATAAAAAATCCCCTAATGGTAAAACAGTAGCTATAATAGGAGCTGGCCCGGCAGGATTAACAGCAGCTTATTTCCTACAGAGATCTGGCTATCAGGTGGATATCTACGAAGCATTAGATCGTGCTGGTGGAATGCTTGCTATGACAGTGCCAAGTTATCGTATGCCAGATAAGGATTTAAAAACTGAGATTGATAGTATATTAGCTTTAGGTGTTAATATTCACTACGGTGTAAAAATCGGTAGGGATTTATCACTGGAAAAATTAAGAGATGACCACGACTTTACGATAATTGCAATTGGGGCATATAATGGTAGAAGCCTTGATAGTTTACAGGGTGATAATACCCTAATAGCAGTGGATTTTTTAAGAGATGTAAGGCTAAATGGCTTATCTAGTATTACTGGTGATGTAGTGGTATTAGGTGGCGGTGATGTAGCTATGGACTCTGCAAGAACTGCCATTAGACTAGGAGCAAAATCCGTAACAGTAGTATCGCTAGAATCCTATGAACAAATGCCAGCCAGCACAGAGGAAAAAGAACTTGCACAGGCAGAGAATATTAAATTTATCTCTGGATATGGCATTAAATCCTATGGGGCTAATGGTAAACTACTGCTAAGTAGATGTATTGCAACCAGTGATTTAGATGGTAAGTTCTGTCCTGTTTACAGTGAGGAAACTATGGATATAACAGCTCATAAGCTAATACTAGCAGTGGGACAGTATCCATCACTTGACTTTTTAACCGATGATATTGCCACTGTAAGAGGTCTTATTAAGGTTAATACCTCCACAAAAGAAACCACAGCAAAAACTGTCTACGCAGTAGGCGATGTTATAGAAAACGGCATAGCTATTAAAGCTATAGCAGAAGGTAAAAAGGTAGCTATTGCAATAGATAATGCTGCAAAAGGTGGGGGGCTGTATCTAGGTGAGGATATAGTAATCCCAGAGGAAACCCTATCTATTACCACATGGGATGATGAAATCCTACTGGAGAAAACAGTAACTAGTGAAAATCTAACAGGTAATTTCAAGGAGGTTATTCTACCATTTAATACAAAGGAAGCTTTATATGAAGCTAACCGTTGTTTAAGATGTGATAGAAACTCCATACAGCCTCTGTGGATTAGACCGGTAAACAATGCATAATCTATAAAGGTCACATAGGAGTATTTACATATAAAATTAAATCTAGACAATAGGAATATATTACATTAAAATTAAGATTGGAGAACTAACATGAGCGAAAACACTAAAGTAACCCATGGCAGAAAACCCACTACATCGGAGGCAGTAATCTGCTTTCTTATGCTAATTGCTGTAATAGTATTTACATTTAGACTAAAAACAGGTATGGATATGCCACTGGTAATCGGTACAGCTGTAGCAGCTTTATTTGGTAAATACCTAGGCTATAAATGGGATGATCTACAAAAAGGTATGATATCAGGTATATCTTCTTCAATTATGGCTATTGTTATCCTACTACTTGCTGGTATGCTGGTAGGTATTTGGATTATAGGTGGAACAGTACCATCTATTATCTACTATGGTCTTGAAATGGTAAGCCCTAGTATATATCTACCATTTACATTTATTCTATGTGCTATAACTTCACTGGCAACAGGTACTTCCTTTGGGTCTATTGCCACTGTGGGACTTGCCCTATTTGGTGTAGGTCAAGGTCTAGGTGTTCCAGCTCATATTGCAGCAGGTGCTATTGCCTCTGGTGCATTTTTCGGAGACAAAATCTCCCCCCTATCTGACACAACGGTTATCTCTGCTTCTATCTGTAAGGTTAATATCTTTGAACATATTAAAAGCACAGTATTAACCACAGGCCCAGCAGCAGTTGTAGCAGCTATTTTATATGCAATACTTGGTATGCAGTATACCAGTGGTAGTGCTGATGCTTCTTCAATTACACAAATTTCTGAAACATTAATGGCAAACTACAATATATCCTTACTAACATTTATACCACCTATAGCTATTATTGTGCTGTCAATCCTTAAAGTACCATCAGTGGTGGCACTGGGAACAGGTGTTGGTATTAGTATTATTACAGCTACAATGACACAGGGTATTACAATAGCTTCAGTATTTACTGCTGCTGTAAAGGGTAATGTTTCCACCACAGGGGTAGAACTTGTAGACAAAATCCTTTCCCGTGGTGGTATGACTATGATGACAGGTATGATTATTCTATTTGTAATTGCTACAGCAATGAGTGGTATCCTAGAAAAATGCCAAATACTAACAGTGTTAATGGAAGGTATGCTTAAGATAATCAAAAAACCAAGGGATATTGTAATTGCCTCTGTTTTCTCTGGTTATCTGTCCCAGTTACTAGCACCTACAATGATGTTTGGTATTGTATTTGTAGGTAAAACCTTCTCACCAGCTTACGAAAAAATCGGACTGGACAAAAAGGTTCTATCAAGAACTATTGGTGACACAGTTACCCTAGGTAATGTACTAATTCCTTATGGTGGTGCAGCAGTATATCTAATGGGTGTATTAGGTCTAGAGGATGCTTCTTACATACCATACACATTCCTATGTTTACTATCACCTTTATTTGCAATAATATTCTCCTTCCTAGGTATAGGTCTAACAAAAGCACCTGTAGAGGAAGAAGGCAGTACTGTTTTACAGTAAAATAATATAATATTAATTAAATTTTGGTGGTGTGTGCTTTCCTAATAAGAGGGAAAGCACACACCTTATAGTTATTGTATAAATTTACATTAATTATAATGAATTGTAAATATTAGTAGATTTATAAATCCTAGCTGTGTTATAATCAATATATAGGAATTATTGTTTATTACATAGGGGAGCCTATGATTACAAATGAAATCCACTGAAAAGAGGGCAGTTAAAGATGAAAATACTAGCAATAAGTGGCAGTCCTAGAGTAGATAGGATGGTTCATACAACTCTTAAACAAATTCTACATAGCTGTAAAGATGAATACGAAGTAATATCCCTTAGTGGTAAAAAAATAAGTGGATGTACATCTTGCTTAGCATGTGTAAAGGATAATGTATGTGTGCTATCGGACGACTGGAATATCATAGCAGAAAAGATGGTAGAAGCTGATGTAATTATCTTTGGATGTCCTAATTACTATGGACTACCTAACGGAATAAGCCACTGTTTTTTAGAGAGAACATACTCCTTTAGACATAATGGTAAGTTTCCTTTAAGAGATAAGAAGGTTATTATTGTCACCACAAAGCGACTAAGGGATAATGATGAGCCTGTTGCTGATATTGTAAGTAAATTTATGATTTCTAATAAGATGAATATAATAGGTAAGATGAACTGTATAGAATACTCCACCTGTTACACCTGTGGTCATGGGAAAAATTGCGGTGTAGGCAGTGTTGTAGCAGTACATGGTTCATTACAGGAGATTCTACCCTGTCATCTTCCTAAGGAAATAGATGAACAGGAAAGCACCCAGTTAGAAATAAAAAGAATGCGAGAGCTACTTATTGATGCTGGAGTGAGTTTCTAAGGTTATATTAAATAAAAGACATATTACATACAAAAAAACCTAGTTTAGGCTGTTCTAAACTAGGTTTTTGTATTATATTATCGTTGTTTTACTAAATGTAATATTTTTCTAAGGTATTTTTCTACATTTTCTATATCTTTGTCACTGCTATAAAGAGCAAAGGCAAATCTCATATATCCAGATTTAAAAGCTATATGTATATCATCAGCTAATAAATTTTAAGGTATGGTTAAAAATATGAAAAAAATAACAGATGAATTAGATAATCTAATTTCCATAGCAAAAAGTGTAGCACATCAGTTTGGGATTAAATGTGAGGTGCTAATCCACGATTACGAAAGACCTTTTGAATCTAGTATTGTATATATTGAAAATAGCCATGTTACACAGCGTAAAATTGGCAATGGTGGAACAGATATAGGGCTGAGGGTATTTAATGGTAAAGAGAATGATGAAGGAAGATACAGCTATCTAACAAGAACACAGGACGGTAAACTACTGAGATCTAGCACAGCCTATATTAAAAATGACGAGCAGACAGTAATTGGCACACTGTGTATAAACTTTGATATAACAGAACTGATGATGGCATCAAATTTCCTAGATGATTTTGTAAATGTAGGAGAGAAGAGAGCAGAGGAGATTAAGCCAGAAACAACAGTTTATAACGAAGTAGATGACCTATTAGAGAATTTAATTAACCAATCAATAGATTTTGTAGGTATACCAGTGTCCCATATGACAAGGGAGCAAAAGATAGAAGGAATAAAATTTTTAGAAAAGAAAGGTGCATTTTTTATAAAAAAAGCCACAGGAAAAATATCCACATACTACGATATTTCCAAGTATACTATCTATAATTACCTTAATGAGCAAGATTAGTTAAAAATACAAAAATGCAAGAAATTCCAATGAATATTTCAAAAAACGTACAAAAAATTTTAAGTATTAAAAAAATGTTTGATTTAATTTTACATCTATGACAATATGTTACTGTGATAAATCGATGACATAATCAAGGTGAAAATTAACATAAAAGATAAAAAGTGTATTGAAGGAAAGGTGACACCATGACAGAAAAAACCCTAAAATTAATTAAAGAATTATCGGAGATATCAGGTCCTTCCAGCTATGAAGATAGAGTAATTACATATATGAAAAAGGAATTAGCAAAATATTATGACGAAGTAATACATGACAAAAGAGGCTCAACACTAGGTGTAAGATATAGTAAAAATCCAGATGCTCCAAAGGTAATGATAGTTGCACATATGGATGAAATCGGATTTATGATTACAAATATAGACGATGATGGTATGGCAAAGTTTAAGCCACTAGGAGGCTGGTGGGCACTGACAATGATTAGCCAGAGAGTGCTAATACATACTAAAGAAGAGGATATAGTAGGTATTATTACTACAAGAAGAAATAGACAGACTATGTCTGATGAACAGAGAGCTAAGCAGGTACCTATTGAAGATATGGTTATTGATTTTGGTGCATCTTCTAAGAAGGAAGCATTAGAGTTTGGTGTTAGACCTGGAACATACATGAGCCCAATTGGTGATTTCCTTGAGATGAAGGGTGGAAAAAGGGTTGTAGGTAAAGCATTTGATGACAGAGCAGGTTGTGCAGCTGTAATCGAAATGATGGAAAACCTAAAAGATGTAGATCTACCTTGCCATCTATATGCAGGTGGTAGCACAGAGGAAGAGGGTGGTGTAAAAAGTGCTGCTGCTCTTGCTAATATGATTGAGCCAGATGTATTTATTGCAGTGGATTGTTCCCATGCTAGAGATTTTGGTGGTAAGAATGAGCTGTCCAGACTAGGAGAAGGTTTCCTACTAAGATTCTTAGATGGTAAGATGAGACCAAGCAAAAGACTAGTGGACTTTATGGAAGATTTAGCAGTGGAAAAAGGTGTTAAATACCAGCTGTTTAATTCTTACGGTGGTACTGATGCAGCAACAGTTCAGTCCCATAGCAATGGTATCCTAACCGGTGTTGTAGGTATACCTGTAAGATATAACCACACCCATTCCGTTGTTATGGAAAAATCCGATTACGAAGATGCAAAATCCTTCTTAACTCATTTTGTTAAGAGTTATAATCAAGAAGTATTTACAAAGATGATTACATTTTAATAGGGGGAAGTATAATGACAATTAATAAGATTACAAGTGTTACTGGAATTTATGATACATATATTATTCCTGTAACAGATAAGATGACTATAGCAGATTTAGAAAACAATGAGATAATTGATAGCTATATTACCGATGCTGTATCCCTATACATTAAATCTGAGAAAAAAGATGTAATGACATTATCTATGATTAAAGGTGATAAAATCATCAATGTAGTTATCTACTCAGTAGATGGTACAAAAAATTCTAGAGAGATATTTCTACAGTTCTGTAAAGTTATTAAAAAGTGCAAAGAGTTTAAATCAGAATCTACACTTATTAACCTAAACTTTGTAACAGATATATTAGTAGAAAAAGGTGTACTAGGTAAATTCTTTGAATCTCCAATTCTAGTAAACTATAATTTTGATTACTATAAATCAAAAAAGAAAACCACAGAAACCACAGTATTTGATTTCTGTGTAACTAAAGAAGCTGATGAAAAGTATGCTATGACTGAGATACTAGAAACAGCAATGATAGAAGTTCAGGGAACTATCCTAGCAAGAGATCTAACAAATCAGCCTAACTGCTACATGACACCACAGAAATTTGCAGAAGAAGCAGTAAGAGTTGGTAAAGAATCTGGTTTTGAGGTTCAGCTAATTGAGAAAGCACAGCTACAGGAACTGGGAATGGATTCATTTCTATCTGTAGGTGCAGGAGCAAAAAACCCTCCTGTGCTAGTTGTAATGAGATACAACGGCGGTGATGCTGATCAGGAAAAGATTGCTCTAATTGGTAAGGGTATTATGTATGATAGTGGTGGATATTCCCTTAAGCAGAAACTGGGCATGATTACTCAGTATGGCGATATGGGTGGTGGTGCTGCTGTACTAGGAGCAATGCAGTCCATTGCTAAACAGAATATTAAAGCTAATATAGTAGGTATCGTTCCAGCTTGTGAAAATAAAATCGGCCCTGATGCTTTTGTACCAGGTGATGTAATCGGATCTATGGCTGGCCTATCTATACAGATAACCAGTACCGATGGAGAAGGTAGATTGATACTAGCTGATGCTACTACATATGCAATCAGAATGGAAAATGCTGATAAATTAGTTGATATTGCTACTTTAACAGGTGGAGCACTAGCAGCAGTAGGCACAAGAACTTCTGCGGTACTAAGTAGTTCAGAAGAAATGTGGCAACAGCTAACAGAAGCTTCTCAGAAATGCTGTGAAAAAGTTTGGAGATTAGATATTGATGAAGAACTAAGACCAGCTCTAAACTCCGATATTGCTGATATGAAGAATGCACTAACTGGCAATAAAGCTGGTGGTACAATTGCAGCAGGATTATTTATTAAGGAGTTTACCGAAGGCAAGCCTTGGGTACATATTGATATGGCACCAGTTGGATTTGTAAAGGACGACCAGCCTAATAGCCCTAAGGGAGCAAGTGGTTATGGTGCAACTTTATTATCCAATCTAATTAAGACAATGGAAAAATAAGTTTGAAAATCAGTTTTCAAACAGATAAATTATTCGTGTTGAAGTTTTGAGGTTATTAGTAATACTATTACTAGTTGTAATTGTTTCTATAGTATTTGTTCTACTGAGAATGATGCCCATGGAAGGATATCTAGGTGATATCCCAGATGAGTTTACAGAGGAACAAATCCAGAATATATATGAAAGTATGGGACTGTTAGATCCTATACCAGTACAGCTGGGTAATTTTTATCTAGATCTTATTCTTACTTCGGGATAGGTTACACTGTAGGAAAACACTATTTTCAAATATAACATCTTCAAAGGTACACTTAGCAAAGGACACATTCTCAAACTTACAGTTATAAAAATGTACTTTATTAAAGGTTAGTCGGTCAAAATCCTCTTGGGTTAGTTGTTGATTTTCTATATATGTCTCGAAAAATTCTTCCATTTCCTCCACCTGTGACATATTGTCACATATACTAAGGGTTTCAGGTAGATTAGGGCTTTTCCAGATGAATTTACTAGAGGATTTTTTCATGATTATGACCATGCCTTTCTATATTTGTAAGTGAGAAAATAATGTAATTACACTTGGTTTTAGTGTAAGATATTTTCTGGCTCCTGTGGCAGACCATCAAATACAAATGCAATGTCCTGCTGTAAAGTTTCAGAGGTGTAGTATTGGTTACCTATGCTAACAAGGCTTAGCTCTGGGATTACAAGGAATGAAGTATGGGTAGTATCATTATAAAATCCTTTTAACCAATATGCTTTGCCATCTACCTGTGCCTGTGCAATAGCTTCATAATCAGTATTAGTTAGCTCTGCTTCCTGTAATTCACTGAAAATTTCTACTAACTGGGCTAGCTCATCTGAGGAAACATCTTTATATTCTACTGTTTCATGAAGACTTAAAACTGTGGCATTTTCTAGATTACTAGTGTATGATAGTATATTTTCTGGTGTAATAATATTGGATTCACATACATAGTAGTTGCCATCAAACTCTACAATAATACGAAAGTCATCATTGTAATTATGCATATTATAGTAGGTTGCTTGCTCACTAATGCTGTTAGCCAGCTCCTGACTCATTAAAGATTCATCTGGGCCACCCATAAAATCAATATATCCTGAGTTTTCTCCAATTAGTTCGCCTACAGTTTCATTAAGTATCTGTGATATATCATTATGGGTTAGATGGTATGCTCTTGATTCATATATAACATATTGTGGGAAGGAAGCATCAGCTGAGATACGAGGTGCAGAAGGTGTTTTAAAGCTATCTTCTTTTGTATCCTCCTCTGTTTCAACAATGGCACTGGACTGGGAAGTTTCGACAGAAGATGTATTTTCGCTGGCTGTGGAGGAATTTTCTCCAGTAGCACAGGCTGTCATTGTAGCTAGTAGCATAATTGCCATAAATGTTATAAGTAATTTTCTTTTCATAAAATGACTATTCCTTTCTCGGTGTTTTGTGTGATTTTCTCATAATTATTATGAGAAAATTTCGGGTGTAATAATGACCGAAAAACACAAAACCCATGTTTGAAACTTTGTTTCAAACTATATTCCTTTCAAGGTGAATTTATTTTCTAATTGCAATTAAAAGGTGTAGGTTTTGTTATAATTTATTGCATAGAGAATTAATTTAAGTATAGTAAACATAATAGTAGCTTTTTGTATTAAAAAACCTTGCGAATTTTAGGCTAAATTAGATATTGTAAATATTATACATTTATTGGTATAATTATAGTAGATGAAATTACAGTATAGCTTATAAAAACTTAGATTACAAGGTGGAATAAGTTTGAAAATAAAATTTTCAAAGCAGACTAAGAGAAAGACATGGGAATATATATGCAAACTATTAAAACTAAGTATAAATTAGCAAATTCTTTAAAAAATCTAGTGGAAAATTATCCCCTAGAAAAAATCACAGTTAAAGACATTGTAGATGGCTGTGGTTTAACAAGGCAGACCTTCTACAGGCATTTTGAGGATAAATTTGCTTTGGTAAACTGGTATTTCGAGATATTAGTACAGGATTCCTTTAAGACAATGAATGAGAAAAATACTTTGGCTCAGGCACTGGAAAATAAATTTCAGTTTATAGAGCGTGAGGAAAGGTTTTTTCAGGTTGCCTTTCAGATGGACAGTTTCCAATCATTAATAGAATATGATTATCGGTATATATTACAATTTTACACCGATATAATTATACATAAAACCAAAACTCACTTATCACCTGAACTTCAATTCTCCCTAGAGCTTTATTGCAGAGGCTCCATATCTCAAACAGTAGGGTGGATAAAACAGAAAAACAGACCTACCCCAAAGGAGATGGCAGAGTTATTACAGGGTGCCTTACCTAATAATTTAAGGGATTTATTAATTTCTTTTTCCTAAAAGTGACATTTTTATATATGTGTAACTTGATTTTCTAATAATTGATTGTTAAAATATTATTAAACTATAATTTAACAAATATTGGAGGATATGTCATGAGTAAAAGATTTATTTTAAACGAAACATCTTATCACGGTGCAGGTGCAATCCAGAACATTTCCACAGAAGTAGTAAGAAGAGGCTACAAAAAAGCCCTAGTATGTGCTGATCCCGATCTTATTAAATTAGGTATTGCTGATAAAGCTATCCAAGTTTTAAAGGCTAATAATCATCCATATGAAATTTTTTCAGATATACAGGCTAACCCTAGTATTACTAATGTACAAGATGGTGTAGCAGCTTATAAAGCAGCTAATGCAGATTACATAGTAGCTATTGGTGGAGGCTCCGCTATAGATACAGCAAAAGCTATAGGTATAATCATAGCTAACCCAGATTTTAGCGATGTAAGAAGCCTAGAAGGTGTTGCTGATACAAAAAATAAAAGCGTACCAGTTATTGCAGTAGCAACAACAGCAGGTACAGCAGCAGAGGTTACTATTAACTATGTAATTACCGATGTGGAAAATAAGCGCAAAATGGTATGTGTAGATCCTCATGATATTCCAGTAGTTGCTATAGTTGATCCAGATATGACAAGCAGTATGCCAAAGGCTCTTACAGCTGCTACAGGTATGGACGCATTAACCCATGCAATTGAAGGATATATTACTGCTGGCGCTTGGGAGCTATCAGATATGTTCCATCTTAAATCCATCGAGATTATAGCAAGATCCCTAAGAGGTGCAGTAGAGAATACCCCAGAGGGCAGAGAAGATATGGCATTAGGACAGTATGTAGCAGGTATGGGATTTTCTAATGTGGGACTGGGTATAGTTCATGCAATGGCACATCCTCTAGGTGCTGTATATGACACACCTCATGGCATAGCTAATGCTATTATTCTGCCAACTGTTATGGAATACAATGCAGAAGCAACAGGAGAAAAATATAAGCATATAGCAGTAGCAATGGGTGTAGAGGGTGTAGAGTCTATGACACAGGAAGAATATCGTGTAGCTGCTGTAGATGCAGTTAAAAAGCTATCACAGGATATTGGTATCCCAGCTGATCTAAAGGCTATTGTAGCTGAGGAAGATATTGACTTCCTATCTGAATCTGCATATGGAGATGCCTGCCGTCCTGGTAATCCTAAGGAAACCTCTGTAGAAGACATTAAGGAACTATACCAGTCACTACTTAAATAGTAAAAATATATATAAATAAAAGACATTATACCGATCTGTAAAAGTTAGAGGAAAATCTAACAATTAGCAGGTCGGTTTTTTGTTATATAATGGATATTGTCATAAAAATACAAGGATTTCACAAAGAATAAGCCCTTATGATAATAGGTATATACATTTTTTTATATATCACTATACTAAATTGCAATTGGACAGTTATCTATAGTAATGATATTATAATAACAAGAGAAATTTGGATAATTTTACAATTAAATGAAATTTATCCTATGTTAAGATAAGTAAACTTTGAAAGGATGGTTATTACTATGGCAACAATTACTGAGAAATTTCAAAAACTAGGCGTGGACAATGCCCCAGGACAGGAAGTAAACCAACAAGCAACCCTACTTGATTTAAGAGGGGAGCCTCTAGGTGGGGTTATGGTGGATTTTTCCCATGGTGATGTAGATGCACACCAGCCAATCCCAGGATCACTAGATACCTTTATTGATGGGTTTAATCAAGGCGCTGCACAGGCATATACCGAGTATAAGGGTGCTATTTCTATCCGTGAAGATTTAGCAAAAAAGTTAGAAACTTATACAGGTAGTCAGGTAGAAAGCAGTAATCTAATAATCACTCCAGGAACACAGGGAGCACTTTTTCTAGCCTTAGGCTCAATGGTTACAGCTGGAGATAAGGTTGCCATAGTTGTACCAGACTATTTTGCCAATAGAAAGATTGTAGAATTTTTTGATGGTGAACTATATCCAATACCAATGGATTATTTATTAGATGATAGCAAATCAGGTATTGATTTAGATAAGCTAGAAGATGCATTTAAAGATGGTGTAAAGGTGTTCCTATTCTCTAACCCTAACAATCCTGTAGGGGTAATCTACTCTAAAGAAGAGGTAGAAAAAATAGCAAAACTAGCAGATAAATATGGAGTTTCTCTAATTGTAGATGAACTGTATTCACGACAGATTTTTGACAATAATTCATATACACATCTATGTGCAACAGGGATAATGGACCCAGATAAGGTAATAACCATTATAGGCCCATCAAAAACAGAATCGCTAAGTGGGTTCCGTCTAGGAGTTGCCTTTGGATCAAAGAGCATCATAGCTAGAATGGAAAAACTACAAGCCATAGTTTCTTTACGAGCAGCTGGATATAGCCAAGCAGTGCTAAAAGACTGGTTTAATGAGCCAGAAGGCTGGATGGCAGAAAGAATTTCTAACCATCAGCAGATTAGAGATGAGCTAGTTGCACTGTGGAGAACTGTAGAGGGTGGAGATATTAGAGTTACACAGGCAGGAAGTTACATCTTCCCAAAACTCCCTGAGTTAGATATTTCATTAAATGATTTTGTTAAGGTACTAAGGGTACATGGCAATATTATAGTTACTCCGGGAACAGAGTTTGGGCCTTCATATAATCACAGTGTAAGGCTGAATTTCTCACAGGATAAAGAAGCATCTATAGCTGCAGTAAAGCGAATGATTGAGCTAGTAGAACGCTATCGTAAAAGATAATAATAGCAATAAATCTAATCATATCCAGTGTTTCATAGTGTTTATTAGCGTAGAAAATATGTATGACTACGGTAACCCTAGTCAAGCTGACAACCGAAAACATGGCACAAATACAACTATTTGTTAGGGCTACTTTGTGTCTTTTGAAGAAAGGAATGATCATATTTATGGAAAAGAAAAAAATATCTCTAAAGAATAATACAACTGTACAGGTGCTAATTGGTGTAGTTGTTGGTATTTTATTAGGGCTGATATTCGGCGAAAAGATGAGCGCCTTTAAAGTTATAGGTGATACATGGCTTAATATGTTAAAACTAATCCTAGTTCCATTAGTTCTTTGTATTATGGTTCTTGCAGTAGGTGAACAGCCTAATCTAAAGATTTTAGGTAGAACAGCTGTCCGTATATTTATATACTATTTTATTACCACAGCCGTTGCTAGTGTAATAGGTATAGTAGTAGCACAGATATTCCAGCCAGGTGCTGGAATTACTGTGGACCTTGGAAATAGTAGTTTTAGTGGTGAGGTAGCAGCCTTTAGCATAACAGGATTTATTGAGGGAATTATCCCTAGTAATATGTTTGCAGCCTTTGTAAATGGCAATATGCTACAGGTAATGTTTATTGCTATAATGTTTGGTATTTGTATTCTACAGATAAAAAATGAAGACCATAAAGCAACCGTACTAAAATGGTTCCAAGCATTTAACAGTATGCTAAATGTTTACATAGGATTTGTTATTAAGCTAACCCCAATAGGTGCTTGCTTCCTATTAGCAGATGCAGTAGGTGCTTACGGTATTGAAATATTCGGATCTATGGTAAAACTTATGGGTACATTCTACTTGGCTACAATAATCCATGTGGTAATATTCTACGGATTATTCCTATTAATTACTACAGGTATATCACCAGTAAAATATATTAAAGAAACTACTCCAGTGTGGACTTTTACACTTGCAACTTGTAGTAGTGTGGCAAATATTCCAGTAAGCTTAAAATGCGTTAAAGAAAAATTTAAAGTGCCTTCCCATGTGGCAGACTTTTGTATCCCACTAGGAGCACAGATTAACTTTGATGGTATGGGTATATTATTTGGTACAGTGCTTGTATTTATGAGTCAGTTTTATGGTGTTCCAATGGGTATGGACGCACTTCTTAGAATTGTTATTGTAGGGGTACTTATCTCCTCAGGTGGTGGTGGCCTACCTTCTGGTGGTCTTATTAAACTGCTAATCATTGTGGAAATGTTTGGTTTCCCTGGTGAACTAATAGGTGTTATTGCTGGTTTCTACCGTTTCTTTGACATGGGTATTACCATGACAAACTGTATGGGTGATGTAGCTGGTACTGTTTTTGTTAGTGAATGGGAGAAGAACGATGATAAGAAATTAGGTAAACTACAACAGACAGCATAGTAAGTAAGGGAAGGAATGTTTACAAATATGGCTAAAAAAATAGGATTTTTAGGTTGTGGCAAAATAGGCAAGGCAGTGGCTGATGATATTGTATTACAGGGGATAAATACTATTTCCTATATACAAGATCCATACTACACTGCTCACAGTGATAAAATCACCTGCCCTATAGTAACGAAACTAGATATTAATCTACTAAAAGAAACAGATATAGTAGTTGAAACTGCCCTACCTAGCATATTAATAGAAACGGCACCTACAATTTTGCAACATTGTGACATGGTTGTGTTCTCGGTAACAGCCTTTAGTGATGAGAGCTTTTATAATAAGGTTGTGGAGGTGTGTAGAGAACATGGTACTCGTATATACATCCCCCACGGGGCAATACTGGGAATAGACGGTTTAGCAGATGCAGGGGATCTGCTAAAGGAAGTTACCATAGAAACAATTAAGCCACCAGCAGCCTTAGGGCGAAGCGATACCCAGCGTACAGTCCTTTATGAAGGTAGTACAAGGGAAGCGTGTAAGGCATATCCACGAAATGTAAATGTTCATGCTTGTATTGCAATGGCAGGTGTGGGATTTGATAAGATGAAATCCCTAATTATCTCTGATCCAGATATTACAGAAAACTGCCATCATATAGTGGCAGTAGGAGAAGGGTTTAAATTTGAGCTTAATATAAGTAGTTTCTCTAGTGGTGGTGTTACAGGTGCTTATACACCTATATCAGCTTGTGGAAGCGTTAGAAAAGCTACCGAGTCAAATGACATCTTTATGTTTGTTTAAATAAGAAAAACAGTCACAAGTGGTAAAAACCATTTGTGACTGCTTTTACAGTCAGGGGAAACCTTGACTGTTTTACTTTTTTGATTTAAAATAGTAAAATGTAAGCAAAATTATAAAAGGGAAGGACAATCATAACTATGCTAAGAGGTAGAGAGTATATATATGCAGTGTATCAAGAAGGCAGTTTTTCTAAAGCAGCAGCAAAACTATTTGTATCACAACCAGCACTTAGCACCACTATTAAAAAAACTGAGGATACTCTTGGTACAGCAATATTTAATAGAAACACCAGTCCAATTACCCTAACAGAAGCAGGCAGATATTACATATCCTGTATAGAACAGGTTATGGAAATAGAAGCTAAAATGGAAAGCTATTTTAATAATGAAGAAAGCCAGCGTATTATAATAGGTAGTTCTGCGTTTTTCTGTGCCCATATACTTCCAGAGTTAAGGGAGAAATTCTTAAAAAAATACCCTCAATACAAGGTTGAGCTTGTGGAAGCAGATGCTCCAACCTTGAAAAAATCCCTTAAAGAAGGCAGTATAGATTTTATGTTAGAGGTAGAACAGCTAGACGGCAAAAGTTATCATTCTCTAGTATTATACCAAGAACATCTACTATTATTAGTACCAAAAAGCTATGCTATTAATCAAAATCTAGCAGAATATCGACTTAACTTAGATGATATAAAAAATAACATTCAACTGGTGGGGAATATTCCCTCAGTGTCCATATATCACTTTAGAAATGAGAAATTTCTATTTTTAAAGCAGGGTAATGATTGCCATGATAGAGGACTGCAAATTTGTAATAATGCTGAGTTTCATCCTAGTATTGCCATGTACCTAGACCAGATGTTAACAGCTTATTATGTGGCAGCAAGTGGCAAAGGAGTTACCTTTGTCAGATCTTATATTGCCGATTATGCTGAACCTACTGACAAATTGTATTTTTATAAGATTAACGACGCTAAAACTATTAGAAATGTATATCTACATACTAAGAAAAAGCTAACTACCACTAGAGGAGAATTAGATTTTAAAGACTTTTTAAGAAATGAATTCTTATAAGGTTATAGTTAACTTTTGATTTTATCTATAATATAAAGCTAAGAGTCAATCTTAGCCAATCTAAGAGTCTATCTTAGATTTATATTCTCTACCCCAAACTTCCATAGCTGCTAGGACTGATTCTAGACTTAGTCCTAAAGGGGTAAGGGTATAATCCACTCGTGGTGGTACTTGAGCGTATACCTTACGGGTAAGTAGTTCGCTTTCTTCCATCTGTCGAAGGTTAGAGGTAAGTACCTTTTGAGATATACCTGTGACAGATTTTTTTAATTCACCAAAACGCTTTGTACCTGTTAATAAATCTCTAAGTATTAGTATTTTCCACTTATCACTAATAAGCATAAGGGTGGTTTCAATAGGGCAGGGTGGTAGTTCTTTTTTCATATAAATGCTCATTCCTTTCTGGCTGTTTTGTGCGGGTGTTATAATGACCGAAAAGCACAAAATCCATGTTTGAAACTTTGTTTCAAACTAACCTCCATTAGTTTCCAAAAGGTGACTATAGCACAAAAAAGTGCTTACTTTACATATAGCTATTACAGCTTTATAATAACATTAAGGAAAATATAAGTCAAATATATAAAAAACCCTACTAAACTCCAAGAAAGGAATGTACTTTTTTGAATTATATAGATTATTTAAAATACCTAAGAGATGAAATACATACTACCGTACTAGCTACAGTAGATCAGGAGGGCAATCCTATTACCTGTGTTATAGATATGATGTTATATGACCAAGAGGGGCTGTATTTCATAACAGCAAAAGGAAAATCCCTATATACTCGCCTTAAAAACAATCAGAATATATCCCTGTCCGGTGTTATCGGAGAGGATACCCTATCCAGTGAGTCTATTACTTTAATAGGGAAAGCTAGGGAGATAGGCAGTGATTTATTAGATAGGGTTTTTATAGATAACCCCTATATGAATGACATCTACCCCAGTGAGGAAAGCCGAAAGGCTCTTACTGTGTTTCATATATATGAGGCTAGAGGGGAGTATTTTGATTTAACTAAAAGACCTATATTCAGAGAATCCTTTACCCATGGTGGAGCTAGGGAAAGTAAAATAGGCTACTATATAAATAGTAACTGCACAGGTTGTAAAAGCTGTATAGATGTCTGTCCACAAAGTTCCATAAAACTTTTTGAAGGTAAGGCAGAGATTAATAATGCTCACTGTTTGCACTGTGGAAGATGTGTAGAGGTATGTAAATTTTCTGCTGTGGAAAGGAGATAGTTATGCTGGAAAAATTATTAAGGCTAAATAGTATATTACTAGAGGAAATGCCAGAGTATAAAACTCAGGGAGAAGGATTTCCTAAAGATATAGTTAATCAGAAACGCCTACTGAGATCCCTAATGAATATACGACCACCTATGGAGTTAAAAGCTGAGTTTATAGCTTTACAAGACGAATTTTTACAAGGTGAAGTAGCAGAAAAAGGCATAGTGGATATATCGCAAATGGAAAAAAGTAGTAAATATCCAAATATCTATCTATGGCAAGGGGATATTACAAGACTACAGGTAGATGGAATAGTAAACGCTGCAAATTCTAAGCTACTGGGCTGTTTTGTTCCATGTCATGGCTGTATAGATAATATAATCCACTATATAGCTGGTTTACAGCTAAGACAGCACTGCAATGAAATAATGATAGCACAAGGCCATGACGAAGAAACAGCAGTAGCAAAGATTACCCCAGCCTACAACCTACCCTCTAACTATGTAATACATACAGTAGGGCCGATTATATATGTAGAGCTAAGAGAAAAGGACTGTGAGCTACTAAGGGACTGCTATGTAAGCTGTCTAAAGATAGCTATAGAAAATAATCTAAAAACTATAGCTTTTTGCTGTATATCCACAGGGGAGTTTCACTTTCCAAATAATAGGGCAGCAGAGATTGCAGTAAAAACAGTTACAGAGCTACTACAAGCTACTAATAGTAATATAGAGGTGATATTTAATGTGTTCAAAGATGAAGACTACAAGCTATACAAAGGACTACTGGGATAATATAGGAAAGATTAAGTCACTAATAGATAAAGCAGATGCAGTTGTTATTGGTGCAGGTGCAGGGCTATCAGCCTCAGCAGGGCTACATTATAGTGGAGAGAGATTTCAAAGATTATTTGCTGATTTTATAGAGGAATATGGCTTAAGGGATATGTATTCATCGGCATTTTATAATTTTAAAACTAGGGAAGAATACTGGGCATATTTTAGTAGGCATATCCACTGTAATAGATATGATAATGATACTAATGACTCTTATAAAAACCTATTAAATCTAGTAGAAAATAAGAACTACTTTGTAATTACCACAAATGTGGATCATCTATTTATAAAAAGTGGATTTAGCAAAGATAGACTATTTTATACTCAGGGTGACTATGGTTTATTCCAGTGTTCAAAGCCTTGTCATAAGAAAACCTATGATAATAAAGATATAGTAGAGCAGATGGTAAAGCTACAAAAAGACTGTAAAATACCTACAGAGCTTATACCTAAATGCCCATTATGTGGGAAAGATATGGAGCCAAACCTAAGAAAAGATAGTGCCTTTGTAGAAGATGAAGGCTGGCACAAAGCCATGAATAGCTATGATGTATTTTTAAAGAAAAATCTTGGTGGGAATATATTATTTTTTGAACTGGGAATAGGATATAATACCCCTTCAATTATAAAATATCCTTTCTGGCAGATGACCTATCAAAATAGTAAAGCTAGTTATATTTCTATTAATCTATCAAAAGATAATTGCCCTAAAGAAATCATAGATAAATCCCTATGTATTACAGGGGACATAGCAGAGGTTTTATCCCATTGTGTAAAAGAGGACAGATAATAAGAAATTAGGTTCTATATCAATTGATGGGGAAGACACTCCATATAATTTTACCCCAACATTTAGTAAATAACCAGAAATTAATGTAATAGCAAATGAATAGAGCTGTGATAATAAGGTGTAAGTATGTCTGTGCCACCTTGTTATCACAGCTTTAATTATGTTATAGCTATTTACTACCCATAAAATTAAATATATTTTCTCCCTGTGTTGTAAATACAGTAATCGGGTGTTATAATAGCCTAGTTGTTTATAAATAGTAATTGTAATAATAAACCTTACAGGCTACTACATAGAGAAAGGTTGTGTATAATATGAGTGTTTCAAATAATATTTTAACTAGGGAAAAGATACTTATATTATTTTTAAAATACTGTATTCCAGCAGTTATAGCTATGATTATAACTGGAGTACAGGGTATGATAGATGGGATATTTGTAGGGAATTATATAGGAAGTAATGCTCTAGCAAGTATAAATATTGGAATGCCCTTTCTACAGGTTATTCTTGGGCTTAGTATGATTGTTAGCATAGGCACACAAAGTTATGTTGGTGTTAGCCTAGGTAGAGGAGATGATGAAAGAGCAAGAAACTGCTTTAAAACATTTCAAATTATTATTCTATCTGTTGCTACATTAATTACCCTAGTAGGGATTACTTTTAATAGGCAATTAGGGATAATATTAGGTGCAGATGAAGTTTTAATAGAGGGTACTGCAACTTATATTAAATATCTATCAGTTTTTGCAGTGCCTATGTGTGGGATGTTTTACTATGGTTTTCTAAATAGAATAGTAGGCAAACCAGAGAGATATTTTTATGGCTCAATACTTAGTGTTATTGTAAATATAAGCCTTGATTATCTACTAATAGCAAAGCTAAATATGGGTATAATGGGTGCAGCTTTTGCCACTGGTATAGCCTATTGTTCGGCTATGATTATTGTAATTATCCCAATGTTTAATAAAGACAATGTTATTAATGTATTCGCTGGTAAATTCTCAAAAAATAGCATAAAAACCGTTTTATCTAACGGTGCCTCAGAGGGCATTAACTCTATGTCAGCTGCTATAATTGCTTTTTTGTTTAATACATCTCTAATGAGAATATCTGGTCCCGATGGTGTAGCAGCTTTTACAGCTATTAACTATGTAGGTACCTTTGGTAGCCTATTATTATTCGGGGTATCTGATGGAGTAGGCCCAATAATAAGCTATAATTACGGCACAGGGGACAAAGACCGAGTAAAAAAACTAATGAAACTTTCCTACATAGCAAACTTTATCTTTGGGGCTATAGTGTTTTTAATGCTGTTTTTTGCTGGGGAGTTTTTAGTAGGGTTATTTATCAAGGATAAACCTGAGCTAGTATCCCTAGCAGTATCCGGTGGTAAACTATATGGAATAGCCTTTCTAATGTCAGGATTTAATGTTCTTAACTCAGGATATTTTACATTTATAGAAAAAGGGCTGGAGTCGGTACTAGTGGCAGCTAGTAGAGGATTTGTATTTGTATCCATTGGTATAACTATTTTACCAATGTTTTTAGGGATTAATGGTATATGGTTATGTGTGGCGTTTGCTGAGTTTTGTGCTGTAATAGTGGGGGTAATCCTTCTTAGAATTACAGCTAAAAACAGTATAATATAAATTCACTAGATAGCTATAACAAAGCAGTAACAAAAGATAAGGAAGCCATTACCCTACCTTTGTCTAAATAAAAGATACTTGCACAATAATAGTAAAAATAAATCCCAAATATCTTGAAACTATTATACATTTGTTGGTATAATAGTATTAAGAAAACTTTTGATAATCTTTATAGTTTGATTTTGTACTAGTGTGGGCTTACTTAGATTATAAAGGGAGGACAAATATAATGACAAAGGCACATATTAAATCTTTGCTTTTTTTATCCTTAGCTTTTTTACTTTCTACAGTCGGGGTGTCAAATTCCTCCCACTATTTTTTGAAAAGTTTATTTTTTATTGTTGGTATAATAATAGCATTGTCCGCTATAATTTTTTCCTTAATTAAAAAACAGCATAAAGTTTTCTTACTACCCTGTGCCATTATGTTTATGGCATACATAATATTATTTGCTTCTCAGTTTCAAGTAAAAACACTTGAGAATTTTATACCAAGTAACGCTAGTATTGAAATAGTAGAAATAAGGCCAAATAAAACCACCCAGTCGTTAGTTTGGAATATTGACAAGAGTACTCTTACATACACTGATGGCACTAGTATCCCTGTTGAAAATGAAGGTTCAAGTCATATTTTAGAACAAGCAAGAAAACTTACTTTGCGTGATTTTTGGTGGCCAGGTGCTGTTGAAAGTGATATAATATTTGATTTAGCAATAAGATTTACAGAGGATAATGATGACTATTCAGTTTCCATTTACACCGACAATAATGGAATAACAATTTATTCGAGAAATAATAGTGATTTGGTGAAAGAGAATTGGATTACTTTCGGTGATATTGCAAATATTCTACCACAGGACATTCTTTTACTCATTGAGTAGTTTAAAGGTAGGGAAAAGCAGTGGATATTATTATATCTTCCTTAAATGAGATGTAGAAGAAAAGTCCATTAAGACAAAAATAAATTTAAAAAAGGGGC
>CAYJEQ010000013.1:0-51582 GCA_964369235.1 uncultured Oscillospiraceae bacterium
GGCGACCTATAACTGTGTGCTAAGCACACAGTTATTCAGTAAGCATTATTTATCAGGGGCCAAAACTTTAGACAGTGCTTTTCCTAAAATATCAGCACTGGATTTACTTTCTAGTATTGTGTTGGCATGGGAACCTATCTCTATTAGTAGGGCGCTGTCTGCTAGGTGCTGATTATACTTACCATCTCTTAGATATATTGGACGATTTATATTAGGAATATACATTTCAAGGTATTTATAAAGCTCCACAGCCAGTCTAAGATTATTCTCCCAGTTAGGATTTTCCTCATCTCTACATACCATTATCATAATTTGGGAATATTTCTTATCATCAATAATGGTTACAGGTTTTACAATTATATTCCCCTCTCGCTCTAGGGCATCTCGGTGCATATCTATAATAAAACTAATAGAGGGATACTCCTTAAGATAATCCTCTATGGCATTAGCACTATTACTATAGCTACCCGTATAGGAGGGATAGTCATGCTGTGCCCTGTCCTGTATTACATTAATGCCATTTTGCTGTAATTCCTCTACCATTATCTGTGCTACTGCCACCATATTCATATTATTATCGGTAGAGCGCCAACTGCCTCTAGTATCATAGTAATCGCTGTCGTAAACCTCAAAGCTTTCGGTGGCGTGGGTTTGGTAAACTAGCACTTGAGGCTGTGAATTATCTGGAACTGTAGCAGGTATTAGTGGCTGTGACAGTATGTTCTCTATATCCTCTGTAGTTAAATCCGTAGTATTATTAATGTATACCCCATCTATTAACTCTGCCACCGAGCTATTTTCCCCTGAAAAACTTTCATTTACTATAGTTCCTGTATACTCCTTAGGAATATCAGGGGCAGTAAGAGGGGTTTCGGCTATAGGATTTGGGGTAGCTGAGGGATTTACTGTAGGTGTAGGGTTGACACTGGGTGTTGGAGTTGGTACTTTGCTAGGCTGTGGTGAGTTTGTAGCTAATGGTAAACTAGGAGATGGGCTGGGGAGTTTGTCTATTTCGTAGCTATATCGCTCCTCTAATACCTTGGTTGCACCTTCTGGAGAGGTTATCATCATAGAGGTAAGGGCAAGATTTTGGGCGAAGCTTCCCCCTGCTGGAACTATGGTGGCGGTTATAAAGCTAAATATACTAGGAGAGAGCATAAGCCCTAGAAACAGCATTGCAATTAGGGTGATGTTTTTACTAAATCTATATTTTTTCACAAATTACAAACCTAACCTTTCCTATAGATGGTGTTATACAGTATATTAATCCACTGTATATAAAATTCCATCTATGTAAGATTTATTTAGGTTAGGAGTATTTAGGGTAAATGTTTGGAGAAAAATTATATATTTTTTTGTAGTAAATTAATAGAAAATATTACAAAATCTTTTCCAACAACACAAAACAAGATAGTAAATATTGTAAATAAAATTCCAATATATAGCATAATAATATAAAAGATATGCCATATATAGGATATTTTATAATAAAAAGCGATATTTATGACTAAACCATTAACAAATGCACTAATTTTTACTAGTATTCAACAAGTTTAATTTGTGTATTTTGTATTAATAATAGAAATTTACAAAAAGTAAAAAACATTGCAATAATATCACATTTATAATATACTAATACCATGAAGCATATAGTGATATCTTAATAATATGGGGTGGTAGCCCTTGTTATTAGGTCATTGCTTACATAATAAACCTTAACAGACTGAAAGGACGATGAATTATGAAAATGAAAAGAATTATTTCAACAGCTCTTGCATCTGCAATGCTACTATCCACTGGCATAGTTGCACATGCTACAGATCCAGAACCAAGAATTGATTTAAGTGGACAGCTTTATGTATGGGACGATGTGGAGAACTACCTAGTTACCTACGAAACCTACCTAAACGACAATGACCTTGACGGACTACCTCATGGGGAAAGCTTCTACCTACTAGTAGTAGATGGCGCAGGGGTTAAATCCCCAGGTGCTCTAGACAGCGACGATATGAAGAGAGTTAATGTATACGCTGACTGGGAAATCGGTGATAGCTATATTGTTGACGAGGATATCGTTAAGAAGAAGGCTAAAGATGTAATCGTAGAAAGCAATACAGTATCTGTAGCTAACACCAATGCACAGGTAACATTATCTGGGCTACCATCTGCTTTTAGCGGATTAACACAGGTGTACTATTTTAACAATAGTGGTAATGGTTATACCGATGCTCAGTACAATACATTCCTATCAACAGCTAAAGCTTCTGCTATTGACCTACTAGCTGCACAAAGTGGTTTTGAAGCTGCTGCACTAGCTTATAAGGGTGTTACATCTATCACACCTGCTTACAGCTATACAACTGGTGGAAAAACATATTACTATGTATCTGCTACTGAACTAATGACAGCACAGTCTATCACATCGGGCAGTACTGGTTATAGGGCTACTGCAGATGGTGAGATATTCGCAGAAAAACTTGATGCTATAGATGAACTACCCATAGCTCCATTAACACCAGTTACAACTCCAATATATTTACATGAGGGAGTTATTTATGATGAAGGTGACCTAGATATTTTATTAGAGGGTGAAATTCCTTATACTGATGAATTTGATCTTCGCGAGGGTATTAAGGGTTCTATCGGGGCACAAGTGGGTACAGCAGGAGACTATCTACTAATGGACACTGGTTTACCAGAGTCACTTACAAAGATAACCACAGGTCTAGTGTATAATGATGCTTTACTTCCAGCAACAGTAGCAGAAGCAACAGAGGGTCAGTACCTATATGTTAAAGCATCGGGTGACACAATTATTCCAGATGAAGCAACCGTTATATCAGCTGCTGGAGTAACATTTGACGAGGCTACTCATATTGCTGTTGAAGCTGGCACTTATGTAGATACTGATACCCTGACATATTACAGTGCTGTTGAGGATATCGCCGCGCAAATAGCAGTGGACAGCACATTGAAATTCTACAAAGATACTTCAGACTTTGTGTATAATTCACAAGATACCTCCGTTACAATAGCAACCTTAAATGCTGATGATTATGTTGAAGGTAAGCTTGTAACTACATCAGAAGAATTAGAAAATTTAGTAGATGAAGCTGTTAGGGATGACGCAGCCGAAACTGATGCTAATAGAAATACTGTAAAAGCAGCAGCTCTTAAAACTGATGGATATACAGACGATACAACATATTACACAACTGCTGCTGTAGATGCAATGCTTACTGCAGTCCCTACCTACTACACTATAGGTGGCACTAACTATGAAGCGCTAACAGATATTACTGGTGTAACAGCCACTACAACACCAGTAGTTATTAACTCAGATAAAACAGCCGCTGGCACAACTGCTGAAACAGTTACGGCTGTGATTGCAGAGCTAAAAGGATTATCCTCTCTAACAGCTAGCACAGTTAAAACTACCCCTCCTAGCTCTAGAGCTATCACTAGCTCTGATATTATCCTAAGTGGCACCGACTACTACTACTTCGTAGAAGTAGAAACCAAAGAATACACAGGTGCTAATGAGCATGATGTACTAGGTGAAGTGTCTGTAGGCACATCTAAGTCCAAGGCAGAAGATTACGAAGTTGAGATTGACCTTGTACTAACCGAGGGTGAGTTCGACGGTGGTGCAGAGCAGGACGGAGATGTTGACATCTATCCTAACTCTCCATCTGTAGTAAGATTCTCTGACTACGCTGATGATATTGCAATTTTCTTCGGTGATGATGCAATGTTCTATGTAGATGCTGGTGGACAGGATGAGCTTAACCTAGCTTACAACACCGACTACAACAGAGATATTGCTAACAAGTATGGTTTTGCTAATATTGACTTTATTAACTTTGTAGATCAACCTACCTTTAACCGTAATGGTGATATGTTCATCTATGCTGAAAAGGATATGTTTATCTATGAGCTAGTTGATGGGGAAGTACAGGAAATCTCTGGGCTATCCTACGATAATGACGAGGATGCTTGGGAATTTAGAACTAAGGTCCTTGGCACATATCTAATCTCTGACGAAGAACTACCAGTAGGGGAAGACTTTGTAGAGCCAGAAGCTGAGACCGATACTTCTACACCTCCAACATATGTTGGTAAACCAAACCCAGGTACTGGTAGATAATATCTAAATTATTATTATTAATAATTAATATTAAATCCCCCCGATTAAATCGGGGGGATTTTTTTACACTATATCAGTTGCCAGAGGACACTGTCCTTGACTGACACACAGTGCTACAATCTTATTATAACTAATACCCTTTCATAATCTTGTAAGCAAGGCTATCTACTATTCTATCGCCAGTGGATTTTATCTATATGTTATAGGTGTTTTAATAGTAGCATACTTTTCTTTTCAGCAAAGCACCATACAATCAATAAACACAGTGACAAAATGCACATATGTGCATTATTTCCTCTGCAACAAATAATTTGTTAACAATATGCAACATTTGTATTATTTTATCTGTTTTTCTGTTTACAGGTTACTCCTGTTATGTTATAATATTATCATAAAAATTGTAACATATAACTACCATCATAAATTGATTAAACCTATTAAGTTACGCTTTTGGTTAACTATAGGATTTACAGGTAATTTCATCATATAGTCTAGCCAAACCCCTTAATAGCCATCGGTAGAATTAAGGTGTTTGGTTTTTTTATCCCCTAAGTAATGCACAAGTTGTGAAAAAGGATAGTGAAAATTATGAAAAACAAATTAAATAAAACATTTGTTAGCCTAACCATGGCAGTCACCATGATAATGGGTAATACTTTGGTATTTGCTAGCCCTGAGGACACAGCAGATAATAGCTTATCTCAGGCTATCTATGACCTAGAATTATACCCAACTCCACAGGAGTTTAATGGGGAGCTTTACAATGGGCATATAGAGTTAACAGGGCTAGATGTTCAGCTGGATATAGCCCATGGCATACTAGATTATGATCAGTCTATATTAGCACTAAATACAGCAATGACAGATAATAATAGCAACGGTGAAACCAGTAATACCCTTTATTTTGATCCCCTTAACCCTAGTGATGTATCCCAGAATATTATAAAAGCCAATGTAGATTTTGTGGGCGATGTTCTAGCACAACCTATAAATGTAATGATGGTAATGGATCAGTCTGGATCTATGAACATGGAAGCTAATCAAACCGGTGTAGCCCATGTTGTATCCCCTTGTATGAGTCCCTATCATTATTACAGAGTTAAGGTTAGTATAAATGGCATAAGCTATTATTATATGATAAATCCTGTAGAAGCCAAGATTAACAGCACATGGCATGCTGATACAACTATCCCTAGTATCAAAGCTGATATTTCAGCTAAAACAGGATATCCAATAAACCAGATAACTGTAACGGCTTTCTCATCTTCCTACCCACCACAGCTAAATCATTATGCCCTAAATGACACCAGTGTAAAGCCTAGTAAACAATTATACCTTACTACCGATACAACTATCAGTGATACATATACTTACATACCAGCCTTTACCCCTTTTGTACCTTCTGGTGATCAGCTTTACTACTCACCTTTGTATAATAATATAGATGATGAAGGTAATGACATTACCAGCACAGAGGATTACATATCCTATCTAGATAATAACAATCTATGTTATGATAGAATGTTAGTGTCTAAGATACTATTTAAAGATCTGTCCGAAATCTCACTGGAGGGTGTGGGTAATAAGATTGGCTATGTTCAGTTTGCCTACGAAATCATACACGAAAACCCTCTAATATCAAGCTCCTTTGACAGTGACTTTACCCATGTAACAGGATATAAGCACACCAATTATAGATTAGCCTTAACTAGAGCAAGAGAGCTTATCGATGCTGATGTGGTATCCGATGATCCTAATGCATTAACCCCTAAGAATTTTATTATATTCGTTTCTGATGGAGAGCCTTATGGAACTAACCCAACAGTGGACAGCGACTTTATGAAAACATTTATTGAGGAAACCGACGCCATAGTTTACTTTGCAGGTCTTGACCTTAACGGTACTGCTTTTGGCACATGGTCGAATATTATTGCCACAACCGGAGATAGCGAAGATGAATCTCTAGCAAAAAATGGTACAGGGTTAGCTGGTATGCTTGATATTCGTAGCGAGCTTGAAACTATAATAAACTCTGCCTCTACTATAGATGTAAATATAGATCCACTATTCCAGTTAAAGGTAGACGAGAATCACCCTATAGAGCTAACATGGCGTGGCAAGAAAGAAACTAGCACATCTAGCCTTAAGATTACAGATATAGGCGACCTTGAGGCAAATGGCATTACATACAATAGAGAAACAGGAGAGATTAGTTGGTATATTAGCCAGCGCGAGGTTGTTGAAGCGAGATTTAGCTACTATCAGCAACTGGACACCGAGAAAATTGACTGGACAGCTATTGAAACAGAAGGTAAACAAACTGCTCAGGTGTTAAAGGACAGCATGGTTGAATTTGTTGATGTAAATGGATTTGTTAGGGAAAAAACTTCAACCAACCCTACAGAGATTACTATTGGACAGTCCAGCCAAATCAGAATATCAAACCAAAGCATTACCCCTGAAAATGTAGTAGTAGGAGATAGAATATTCTATTCTATTACTGTAACAAATACAGGAGAGGTAGATGGAGATAATCTAATAATACAGCAGTCCATTCCAGAACACACCAGCTATCACTCCCATACAGCCAGCATCAAAACAGATTCTGGGGCTACTGTTACAGGAATATATCACCAAGATGATAGTGAGATAATCTTTACTATTCCTAGCCTAAAGGCTGGTGAAAGTGTAAAGGTAGATTATTCTGTTGTTGCTGATGTTTATAGCACCACTATAAATAGTGTAGCTAAACTAGGGGTAACTGGAAATCCTATTACACTAGATGAAGAAGGAACTCCCATCCTAGAGGCTATGACTATTACCCATTACACAGCAGAGGAAGTGATCCTAACACCCACTCCACTACCTACAGAAGACAATGATGATGGAAGTAGACCTGGGGGAGGCGGTGGAGGTGGTAGCTCTACACCAGAACCTACAAGCGAAACCACGCCGGAGCCTACAGCAGAAGCTACATCTACACCTACTGCCACCGAAACTGTAGCAGCTACAATCCCTCCAACTATAGCGCCAACTACAGCCCCTACAGAAACACCAACTGTAGAGGATACCCTACCAACAGATGATAACCAACCATCTCCAAGCTCACCTGTTACTAGTGAATCCCCTGAGCCTACAGAGGGTGCTACTACACCAGAGCCTACTTCCACCGAAACAATAGCAGGCATAGTGGAGGATAATGACAATGGAGAAAGACCGGATGATGATGAATCAGAGGAATCAGAGGAAGATCCACAGCCCCAAGACAATGAGCCTCCTACTGATGTAACTACAGTTACAATAGATGGACAGGAGCTTGATCCTGAGGACTTTACCATTGATGAGGGTGGGAATCTAGTAATATCTCAAGAAGTCCTTGATACTCTAGGTGATACAGAGCATAGCATACAGGTTGTTTCCTCTGATAATAAAATCTACGAAACAGTTATAACTAGTGATGGCACTATACCACTTTCTGCCTTTCAGCTAATTATAGATGATAGTGGAAATGGTTGGAGCTTATTTGATTTAATGATGACTGTGTTATCTCTGCTATTTACTCTACTTTATTTAATGTCCAAGCCTAAGGAAGTGGAGGAAGAAGATGCATCAGAAAAATCAGCAGATATTAACTACCCAAGCTACAGCACTAAGGAATACACAGCCACTACCCCTAAAGAACAGGAAGTTAAAACCAAGAAAAGACGCCTTATTACTGTGGGGATGTTATTAGCAACTGTATTTAGTGTGATTTTACTATTTATTACACAGGACTTTACTGCCCCTAGAGTGTTCTTTGATCCATGGAGCATTATATTTGGTGGTATTACACTTATACAGGTTTTAGTATCTATAGCCATTAGCAAAAAAGAAGAACCTCAAAACAATACTCAGCATAATTATCAGTAAGTTTAATATTATAGTACCCCAAGAGAATTTCACCCCAACAATTAGTATATAGCCATATTGCATAAAGCAAAAAGTGAGGTATCCAGTGGATACCTCACTTTTAATTATAATATTAATATTACTCTGCTAAAGTTGCGTCTGTAACAGCCTCTGTGATTGGTGTTGCTGGAACACTTTCCATAGTGCCATTAAATATAGTTAAGTCCAGCTCAGCATCAGCATAAACAAAGCTATCTGGGAACTGCTTAAGGGTAAGGTTTATACCATCGCCATATTCATTAGGTGTAACCTGAGAATTAGGTCTGATAATTTCTTCTAGAGTTACCAGCTTACCATCCATCATAGCATATACAAAGGCGTCTTCCTCAGTGTATAGATCCCATAAACCGAAGTGATTAAACATAGGCTTACTAGGGAAGTTTGTAAAGTAAATATCAGTAGTAGGGTATGCCTTTAATACATCCATATTAGGCTCACCAGTAAATGATAAGAATAGGTCCTCCTGATCAGCTAATCCACCTACAGTAAACATACCTACTCCAGCGAAGTCAAGGTCTACAACATCTGCGCTATCATATCCATCAAAAGTCACTACAGGTGCACCCTGTGATTGGTTATAGATTGATGGTGGTAGCATAGGTGAAAACGGGATTATATTATTAGATGTACTTGCATATATAGGGTATATTGTTTCCTCAGGGCTTTGAGTATCATATCCAACAGTAGCAAATCGGCTACCACTTAGCTGTAATTCATCGGTGTATGCACTAGGGCTACTTTTGTATACTCTAAGATTACCAACTAGATCCACCTTATCTATATCTAGGTTTTCTTTAATTTCTATTACCACTCCCGCAGCAGTAACTAGCTCCCCTATCTCAACCACACCTGGCGTATCTGTTTCCTTTATTACTCTACCACCAACAGTCTCTATTGATACAGATTTTACAGCATCTTCTGAGAAATCAAACTGCCAGTTTGCCTGTACTCTCCAACGATAGACATCTTCCTTAGTAGCAGGAGCAATAAAATCTCCTTCACTCTCAGGATCATAGGCATGTAAAGGAGTAAATATTCTATCACCAGGCTGTAAAGCAGAGGTATCAGCATACCCAGAGCCGTCAATACTATTATCATCATTTAAATAATACCAAAAGCTTATACCACTTATGTGATCTACCATATTGCCTAAAAACACTATATCCCCTTCTTCTAATTCTCCATCATTAGCAAATACAGTAGTAGGCATTGCTAATATCATTGCTGTTGCTAGGATTGTTGATAATAATTTTTTTAACATTGTGTGTGTCCTTTCTTCTGTAGGGATTGCCCTATTTATTTAGATAATTTTCTAGCCACACACATCTAAGCCCAACCAGTTTATGATGGTGGGTGGCTATTTATCCTATTGAAAATTATACAAGAAAAAAATTACATTTTCAATGTATTTTTATAGAATTGTGAATTTTGTGAACTTTTTTCATAAAATAGCATTATATTTAGATTTAGATTACATATGTTACTGTTAATTGTAGAATTTATAAGTTATAGTTTTAAATCATCAACTGCTACTCACATAATAACACAAAAAAGTCACTATCATTTTGATAGTGACTTTTTCTTTATTTATTGACAGTGGTATATAATACAAAGCTCTTATAGCATCAGCAATAGTGAAAATAGTAAATGTTTATCACTGCTAATTACATCGGATTATGTCGTTGGCTCGTGCCATTACCTACAAGCATAAAAGATACTTTCCCATGCTGGAATATAGTGGTTATGTCTTAGGTAGATTTTATATTCTGTGGATAGTTTATCTATCATCATTGGCAGTGCAAATAAATCCTCATTGCGATGGTAAGCTGCCACCCCTAAAGCTGGCATGGTGTTTTTCACTGTGTTAACACATCCCTCTAAGGTAAGAAGCTCTGCACCCTCTACGTCCATCTTAATGTAGTCCACCTTGTTTTCCCCTACAATATTATCAACACTATTAACCTCCATCTCTATCTTTCCGTCATGGCTAAAGGCTGAGTTGCGCCCTGCCTTATTATTAAAGGCTAGGGTTGTCTGGTGGCTGTAGGATCCTAGGTGATATAGATTGCAGTTCTCTAGATGCCCTGTATTATTTGTAAGTTTTTTGTAGTTTTTACTATCTGGCTCAAAGGCATAGATACTGCCGTAACTTGGGTTAATTGCCATTACCTCTCTAATGGTATCCCCATCATAAGCGCCTAAGTCCACATAGCCATAGCCATCTTTTAGTTTTACTAACTGGGTTAAGTCCTCCAGCCTTGTGGTGGATATATCCACTAGGTAGTTTATATTCCCTGTTAGCTTAAACTGTAGTAGCTGGGTAAATACCTTCTTAGAATAATCATCTGCTAGACGACTGTGTACCCAGTTAAAGCTGTCTTTATTAGTTTGGTAGTAGTCCATATTAAATAGACCTTCCCCACATACAGGCACATCAGGGGCATATAGTTCATGTTTCTCAGCTATTGAATATACCTTCTCCATTAAGGTTTTCTCAAAGGCAGCAAAGGCAAGCAGTATTATAAACTCATCACACTGTTCCTCTACCTGTTTTAGAGTTAACACCTTAAAATCTAAAAAACTATGTCCCCTTACATATTCATCACTGGCAAAGATGCCTGCAATGGGAATATTATATCCCTTGCAGACATCCATTATCTTTATTGCACCGTCACCCATACCGTATATATAGATGGGTTTGGTGGCTTTTTGTAGTTTAGTCCATAGGTCTTCTTGTATATTTATATTTAACATAATTATGACCGTTCTTTCTCTGTGGTTTTGGTTTTAGGCATATTTCTTATTTATTCTCTTCCTTAGGTTTGGAGCCGAAGCGATTTTCTGTGCCATTTAGCAGTCTTTTTATGTTGGCACGATGGGAATAAAGTATAAACCCTGCCAGCACCACTGTAAAGAACATAGGAATACCCATTGGACGGTCGTAATAGCTAAAATATAGGTAGTTTAGTACTGGGAAGAAGGCTGCACCTAGCACCGAAGCAAGGGAAACTATTCTTGTAATAAAAGCCATTGGTACAAAGACAGCAAATAGTGCTAAGAACACCATAGGGCTAAGGGCAAGGATAATTCCAAAGGCTGTAAGTACCCCTTTACCACCTTTAAATCCGAAAAACACAGGGTATAGATGTCCTATCATAGCAGTAAAGCCTGCAATATAGCCAATGTCGTAAGCACCAGGTAGCCCTACCATGTAAAATAATAGTCTAGCTAGAAATACGCAGATAATCCCCTTGGTAAAATCTCCTAGGGTGGTTAGCACTGCTGCGCCTTTACCATAGGTTCTAAGCATATTGGTCATACCAGCGTTACCACTGCCGAAATTTCTCACATCTTCCTTAGCTAGGACTTTACAGACGATTAGGGAGAAGTTAAGGCTACCTACTAGATAGGAAAATATCACTACTATCAGTAGATATGGTAGCACCTGTGGTGAGAAAAGCTCTCCTAGGGTTATATTATCTTGAATTAGTGTTGATGTAAACATTATAATGCTCCTTTTTTAAATAGAAATACTTTTATAGGTTGTTACCTTTGTTCTATTTTAACATTAAATAAAAAATAGTTCAATATTTTTAAGGAATTTTTTTAATTATATTTATTTATAGTAATCTTTTGTAAAATCAGTCTATTTTATCCATTTCAATAATATAGTGACAGTAAATAGTAAAACTCTAGAGACACTGAAAGGATTTAATATTATGAAGGATTTTAATAGTGTAATGGAAGAACTACAGCTAAGACTAGGGATAAACACCTATAACAGCACCCTAATACATAAAAAATATCTAGACCTACCTATACTAATTACAGGGGCAGCAGGCTCTATTGCCAGTGCTTTAGCTGAAAACCTACTGGAACAAGGTGCAAAACGCCTTATCCTTGTGGACCTATCCGAAATAGGTCTAGTAGCTTTAGACCGAGGCTTTAGGGAGGATTACCATAATCTCTACAGTATACACCTAGCCTCATTAGGGGACAAGGTAGCAATGGGAAAAATCATCAGAAAACACAAACCCCATACTATAGTACACTGTGGAGCATATAAACATATTACCATGGTGGAAAATAATCCTTCAGTCGCTATAACTAATAATATGCTAGCTACACTAAACCTAATGGAGCTATCCACCATCTATGGGGTGGACAGGTTTATCCTACTATCCACCGACAAAGCAGTAAACCCCACCAGTGTAATGGGACATACTAAGGCATTTTGCGAGGGACTTATTCCTCTCTTTAACTGTAGTCCTTTCTTCTATGATGGGATAAGATTTGGCAATGTACTAGCCAGTGGTGGCTCGGTGGTGCCACTGTTTTATAATCAAATTTTACACCATAAGCCACTGACCATAACCAGCCCCCATGTTAGCAGATACTTCCTCTCTATGGTCGAGGCTGTAAACATGATTATATCAGTAATAAATATTGGACAAGGTGGCAATGTTTATGTTAGGGATATGGGAGAAGCTGTAAATATATCCACCCTAGCTAATATTTTAAAGGACATTATGGGCAGACAGGATATCCCTATAAACTACAGCCATCTATCACAGGGGGAAAAGCTAGAGGAAAGTATAATAAACCCTTGGGAAAAGGCTACCGAAACCCCTATTAATAAATTATATAAGGTATCCCCTAAATCCCTTAACCCCAAAACTCTACCTAATCAGCTAAAAACCCTTAATTATTATCTTAAAAGAGATTATCCCAGCTATAAATTACTGGAATTTCTAAGAGAGGTAAATCAGTCTTAAATGTATATCTAATTAAGGATATACCACTAAAAGATATATACTATTTACCCATAAAAAGTTAATATGATTGCAAATCTGCCAAAAAATCCTAAAAAACAGTGCAGTATATCTATAAGACAATGTAAAATCGCCATTATATTTGTATAAAGATTAAGTAGACTTTTTTGTCCAGTTGATGTACAATAAATTATGTTGACAATATTAAATTTTAGATGCATTTTTCTCTAATTTTGCCGCAGGGAAAATGGACGACAAAACACCTCAGCGGCAGAGGTGGACGGTATTTTATATGAATATTCATGGTAAAGATATTAAAATCTTTGCAGCAAATGCAAGCGCAGATGTAGCAGCTAGAGTTGCCTCCCATATGGGACTTACACTTGGTAGCAGTGAGGTTAAGACCTTCTCCGATGGTGAAATTGCAGTTTCTATTAATGAGTCGGTTCGTGGTTCTGATGTTTTTGTAATTCAGTCAACCTGCCAACCTGTTAATGATAATCTAATGGAGCTTCTAATTATGATAGATGCTTTCAAGCGTGCTTCTGCTGGTAGAATTACAGCGGTTATACCTTATTTTGGCTATGCTCGTCAGGACAGAAAAGCTCGTGCTAGAGATCCAATCTCTGCTAAGCTTGTTGCCAACCTAATTACAGCAGCAGGTGCTGACCGTGTACTTACGATGGATCTTCATGCCTCCCAGATTCAGGGATTCTTTGATATTCCACTAGATCACCTACTAGGTGTGCCACTACTTGCACCTTACTTTAAGAGCAAGTTCTCCGATTTAGACAGTGATGACATTGTAGTTGCTTCTCCTGACATCGGTTCTGTAAACCGTGCTAGACAGTTTGCTGAAAGACTGGACACAAGCCTTGCTATTATTGACAAGCGCCGTCAGAAAGCTAATGTCTGTGAAGTAATGAACATTATCGGTAATGTAGAAGGTAAAACTGTTATCCTTGTAGACGATATGGTTGATACAGCTGGTACTCTTTGTAATGCTGCTGCTGCCCTTGTTGAGGTTGGTGGAGCTAAGGAAGTATATGCTTGTGCAACCCACGGTGTTCTATCTGGCCCAGCTCTAGAGCGTATTGACGCTAGTGTTATTAAGGAGCTTATCCTACTAGATACAGTAGCTGTTCCAAATAGCCCACTGGCTAGTAAGATTCACACTTTATCTGTAGCAGAGGTATTTGCCGAAGCTATCCAGAGAATCTATGCAGATAAATCTGTATCTAAATTATTCATCTAATATATTAGGGTACTTTCCAAACCAGTAGGTAGGGAAGGTACCCTGATTTTTTATTATCTCACCAGTAAAATATAAATTATCTGTACTGTGTTAGGATTATTTATACCCTCCAAGTTGTGATTGTTGATATCTATTAACTCAGCCCTGTTCCACAGCAGCTCAGCAAGGGGCGTTGCCCCATAGCAGTATTACTGTTATCTGATTATACACCTAATACCCCAGTACAATGAGATTTAGAACTCAGTCATTAACCAAGACAGCCATTCTCTTGACTCTTCTTTATACAACTGTTATTTGATATTACAGAGATATTTGTTTCTGTAAGAAAAATCTTATCTTCTGATTAATATCTACCTAGGACGCATCTAGGTTAGTGTGTGGTAAGGGGTGGGAATCAAAAGGAACTTACTCTAAGTTAAAGCTGAGTGTATCCCCCTTTTGTCGTTTTAAGGGAGATTTTTAAGAGGGAGAATCGAAACTCCCTCTTAAATCACCTTTTGCCTACTTTTGCGTGACGGCAAAAGTAAGGTGGGGTATTTGGCATACCCATAGACTGCATAGATAAAGATATGGGGCAACGCCCCCTGCTGAGGTGCTGTGGCACAAGGTCGAGTTAACAGATAACATCAATCAACACCTACAGGGCGAACACATAGGTTCGCCCTTACATAGGACTGGGTAAATATATAACATCAAATCCCACATACACTACTAACACCTACCTCACCCGTAGGGAGAGGTATTAAGATATGTGGCGTAGCCACTCCATAACTCTTAACTATTCACTATTCACTATTCACTATTCAATATTAAATATTAAATATTCACTATTAACTCTTAACTTTTAACTATTTCCCCCTATTATCACCCTATTCTTAAACAATTTTTCTAGCACTATTTTTGCCTTTGTGGCTATTTTATAGAAAATATTAAAAAATCCACCCTACTTCCTCTATTTTCCTTGACATAAGGGCAAAAATTTTAGATAATAGTATATTGGATAACTAGATAAACTATTATGGTTATAAACCTTATCTTAAAAATGGATTTACCATTTATATGTAAGTTTTATGTAATAGAAAATACATAGGATAAAGTTTTACCAGTAAATAAATTTCCCAAGGGATTTTTAAGGTATTTACTGCAAATCCATATTAATAAGGCTTATAATAGTTATATAGCTAGATGTAAAAAAGAAAATACGAAAAAAGAAAATTGTTACATTGCCTTTTGTAAAAAACACAAGGTGAGAAAGGATGACTGTACTATGAGAGTAATTACTGGTACTGCCCGTGGAAGAAAACTTACCCCTCCACAGGATAATAATATACGCCCAACTTCCGATATGGTAAAGGAGGCTGTTTTTAGCATTGTTAATTTTGAGATTGAGGGTGCTAGAGTTTTAGATTTATTTGCTGGTTGTGGCCAGATGGGTATTGAGGCTATTAGTCGTGGTGCTTCGGTGGCTACCTTTGTAGATAGCTCCCGTAAGGCTGCTAACCTTGTAACCGAAAACCTAAAATCCACCCAACTTATAGACTCAGCACGAGTGGTTTTTATGGATTATAAGGCATTTCTAGCTACTACAGATCAGACCTTTGATATTGTCTTTATTGATCCTCCTTATGAGAAGGGTATGGCTCAGGAAGCGCTGCCTTTAGTAGCACCTCTTATGAACCAAAATGGAGTTATCATCTGCGAAACAGATAAAAAAGAAGAAATGCCAGCTGAGGCAGGCCACTATAAATTCTATCGTGAATACAAATATGGCAAGATTAAACTAACTGTATATAGAGATAGTAGGGAGGAAGTTTAGTGTCTAGAATTGCAATTTGTCCAGGGAGTTTTGATCCCATTACCCTAGGTCATCTTGATATAATAAAGCGTGCAGCTACTCTTTTTGATCAGGTTATTGTCCTAGTGGTAATTAACCCTGATAAGTCCTCCTCCTTTACTATAGAGGAGAGAATGGATATGATTAACCTAGTTACTAAGGATCTGCCCAATGTATCTGCTGATTGCTACGGTGGACTACTTATCCAGTATGCCAAGGAAAAAAATGCAACTGCACTGGTAAAAGGCCTTAGAGCTATGTCGGATTTTGAATATGAATTTCAGATGGCACTAACTAACAAAAAACTACTGCCAGAGATAGAAACGGTATTTCTAACTACCAGCCTAGAGAATATGTATCTGTCCTCTAGTCTAGTAAAACAGCTATCCCGTTTTGGTGGGGATATATCTGAGTTTGTACCTAGGGAGCTTTATGAAACTATAAACAACCGTTTGGTTAAGAAAATATAACATTATCACAAAAAAAGAAAGGATGCTTTTTAATATGCGTTTAGAAGAAATTTTAGATTCCATGGAAGATATGCTAGATAGAACTGTAAAGTTACCCCTAAGTGGTGGTAAGTCTTTAGTAGATGTAGATCAGCTTAGAGAATATATTGAAGATCTCCGTATGAATCTACCTGTACAGATTAAGGATGCTATAGCTATCGCTGCTAACAAAGATGAAATTCTAACCGAGGCTGAACAGCAGGCTGAGGCAATTATTAAAAAAGCCGAAGATCGTGCAAGAATGCTATTAACCAAAGAACAGGTTATGTCCCAAGCACAGGTTAAGGCTAATGAGCTAGTATCTGTAGCTCAGGATAAAGCTAAGAATATAAGAAATGCCTCTCAGAGTTTTGCTGAGGATATTATTAAGCAGACTGAGGACTCACTACTTAAATCCCTAACAGAGCTACGAGAAACTAAGCAAGCACTACAAAACTATCGCAGACAGCAGATAAACACCGCTAGTCACAACGAGCAGAAACAGTAAATTTTGAAAATAAATTTTCAAACAGCAAGTTTTGTAGTTTCAAATTTAAAATTTGAATTTTACATAAGTAAAACCCTGCAAAACATTGCAAACAGAGAAAAAGGCATGGTCATAAAAATGAAAAGTGAAAAGTTATGGTGTGGCTTGGCCACATATTAAATAGAAAAACCCAAACTCAGGAAAGGCAAGGATAATAGTATGGCAAAAAAGCAAGAGGGATATGGCGACCAAAGTATCTCCTCCTTAAAAGGCGCCGATCGTGTTCGTAAGCGTCCTTCGGTAATATTCGGCTCTGATGGCATTGTAGGTTGTCAGCATTCCTTCTTTGAGATCCTTTCTAACTCAATAGATGAGGCTAGAGAAGGTCATGGTAATAAAATAGTAATAACAAAATATCTAGATAACTCCCTAGAAGTAGAGGATTTCGGTCGAGGTATTCCAGTGGAATATAATCAGGCTGAGGGACGCTACAACTGGGATCTGGTTTTCTGTGAATTATATGCCGGTGGTAAGTATCAAAAGGACGAGGGAGACAGCTATCAGTACTCCCTAGGTCTTAATGGTTTAGGACTTTGTTCCACCCAGTATGCCTCAGCATATATGGATGTAGAAATATACCGAGATAATCAGAAATACAATCTCCACTTTGAAAAAGGTGAGAATGTAGGTGGCCTATCTAAAGAGGACTGTCGTCGTCGTATGACAGGTACTAAGATTAAATGGATGCCCGACCTAGATGTATTTACCGATATAGATATATCTGCCGAGTACCTAGCCGATGTAATAAAGCGTCAGGCAGTGGTAAACAGTGGTATATCACTAATACTAAAGGTAGAAACTAAAGAAGGCTTTACCGAGGAAGTTTTCCTATATGAAAACGGAATACAGGACTATCTTAAGGAGCTGGCTGGCGAGGAAACTATAGGCAGTATAAAATACTGGGAAGCAGAGCGTCGTGGTAGAGATAGAGCAGATAAGCCGGAATACAAGGTTAAACTGTCGGTGGCAGCTTGTTTCACTAATAAAACCAGTGGTACTCAGTACTACCATAACTCCAGTTTTCTAGAGCATGGTGGCTCTCCTGAGAAGGCAGTTCGTCAGGCTTTTGTAAGTCAGATAGACAGCTATCTAAAGCAAAGTGGAAAATACCTAAAAAACGAAAGCAAGATAATCTATCAGGATGTGGACGATTGCTTAGTGTTAATCTCCTCCTCCTTCTCCACCGAAACCTCCTACGAGAACCAAACAAAGAAAGCTATTACCAATAAGTTTATCTATGAGGCAATGACTGAATTTTTAAAGCATAATCTAGAGGTTTACTTTATAGAAAACCCAGAGGAAGCTAGTAAAATCTGCGATCAGGTGCTAATTAACAAGCGCAGTAGAGAGAACGCAGAGAAAACCCGTCAGAGTTTAAAGAAGAAGTTAGCAGGTAATCTGGATATTTCCAATCGAGTACAGAAGTTTGTGGACTGTCGCAGTCGTGATACCGATGTGCGAGAGATTTATATAGTGGAAGGGGATTCTGCTCTCGGTTCCTGTAAATTAGGTAGAGATGCAGAGTTTCAGGCTATTATCCCAGTTAGAGGTAAGATACTAAACTGCCTAAAAGCAGATTACGATAAAATATTTAAAAATGATATTATCACCGATATAATCAAGGTACTAGGCTGTGGAGTAGAGGTTAAGTCCAAAGCTAACAAGGAGCTAAGTAGTTTTGATATATCCGGTCTTAGATGGAATAAAGTTGTTATCTGTACCGATGCGGATGTAGATGGATTTCAGATACGCACCCTTATATTAACTATGCTATACCGTCTAGTTCCAACCCTTATCGAGGAAGGCTATGTATATATAGCCGAGTCACCACTATTTGAGATTACCAGTGGTGATAGAACATATTTCGCCTATACAGCAGGGGAAAAGCAGAAGATTATACAGGGGCTAGAAGGCTCTAAGTACGATCTACAGCGTTCTAAAGGACTAGGGGAAAATGAGCCAGATATGATGTGGCTAACCACTATGAATCCTCAGACTAGACGACTAATTAAGGTTACACCAACAACAGCTGAGGACACCTCTAATATGTTTGAGCTATTATTAGGGGACAACCTAGCAGGCCGTAAGGAATTTATTGCTGACAAAGGTCATCTGTATATGGAACAGGTGGATGTATCATAGCTTTATATTAATATAAGCCCACTGAACTATTTATGTTACAGTGGGTTATCAGCCTAAGAAAGAGAGGTTTGGTATGGCACCTAAGAAGAAGCCTTCTAAAAAAGAGGAAGGCAATAACAACGCATATATAGAAAATGCTGGGGTAGTGGTAGAACAGCCTATTACCAGCACCCTAGAGAAAAACTATATGCCCTATGCCATGAGTGTAATTGTATCCCGTGCTATTCCAGAGATAGATGGATTTAAGCCTGCACACCGTAAGATACTGTATACCATGTATAAAATGGGGCTACTAGGTAGCAAAAAAACTAAATCAGCCAATGTAGTAGGACAGACCATGAAACTAAACCCCCATGGGGATCAGGCGATTTATGACACCTTAGTAAGGCTGTCACGAGGCAATGAGGCGCTACTACATCCCTATATTGATTCCAAGGGTAACTTTGGTAAAAGCTACTCCCGAGATATGGCATATGCTGCCTCCCGTTATACGGAGGTTAAGCTGGATTCCCTGTGTAATGAGCTTTTTGCTGATATAGATAAGGACACAGTGGATTTTGTAGATAACTACGACAACACCATGAAAGAACCTACCCTACTACCTGTTACCTTCCCATCGGTACTGGTAAATGCCAATATGGGTATTGCAGTAGGTATGGCAAGTTCCATCTGTCCTTTTAACCTAGAGGAAGTTTGTCAGACTACTATACAGCTTATGAAGGATCCTAGCCATGATGTAACTACCACCCTACAGGCACCGGACTTTCCTACAGGTGGTTATTTAATCTACGACGAAGCTATTATGAAAAACATCTACGAAACTGGTAGAGGTGGCTTTAAGGTTAGATGTAAGTACAGCTATGACAAAGCAAATAACTGTATTGAAATCACCGAAATCCCTCCAACAGTAACGGTGGAAGCTATTATCGACAAGGTAGTGGACAATGTTAAGGCTGGTAAGATTAAGGAAATTTCTGACATAAGAGATGAAACCGACCTAAAGGGTCTAAAGATAACCATGGACCTAAAGCGTGGTACCGATGCTGATAAGCTAATGAATAAGCTTTATAAGCTAACAGGTTTAGAGGATAGTTTTTCCTGTAATTTTAACCTGTTAATCGGAGGCTACCCTCGTGTTATGGGGGTAAAGGATCTGCTACTAGAGTGGGTTGCCTTTAGAAAAGAAGGTGTACGCCGTCGTGTATTCTTTGATTTAAAGAAGAAGAAGGAGAAGCTACATCTACTAAAAGGTCTAGGAAAAATCCTACTAGACATAGATAAAGCAGTGAGAATTGTTAGGGAAACGGCAGAGGAAAAAGAAGTTGTGCCTAATCTTATGATAGGTTTTGGCATTGATAGTATTCAAGCTGAGTATGTAGCTGAAATCCGCCTGCGCCACCTTAATAAGGAATATATCCTAAAGCGTACAGCTGAGATAGATCAGCTAGCAGCAGAGATACTAGACATGGAGGATATTCTTTCTAAGGATAAGCGAGTTCGTGATATTATTATCTCCGAGCTTAAAACTGTTATTAAGAAGTATGCACAGCCTAGAAAAACCATATTAATCCAAGGTGAAGATGTTGCCGACAGCACTGAGGAAGAAGAAATCCCTGATTATGCTGTAAACCTATTCTTAACTAAGGAAGGCTACTTTAAGAAGATTACTCCACTGTCACTGCGTATGAGTGGGGAGCAAAAACTTAAAGAAGGTGACTTTATCCACATTCACCGTGAGGGTAAGAACAGTTCACATCTATTATTCTTTACCAATGCTATGCAGGTTTACAAAGCTAGGGCAAATGACTTTGATGATACTAAGGCAAGTGTTCTAGGGGAGTATATTCCAGCAAAACTAGGTATGGATGAGGGAGAATACCCTATATACATGGCAGTAACTGATGATTTCAAAGGCTATATGCTGTTCTTCTATGAAAACGGAAAAGCTGCAAAAATCGACCTATCAGCCTACGAAACCAAAACCAAGCGTAAGAAACTTATGGCTGCTTACAGCGATAAGTCCCCACTATTTGGGATATTCCAGTTACAGGAAGATGTGGAGATGGTGGCAGCAGCAAACAACAACCGTTCACTAATATTCCACACCTCTCTAATAGCACCAAAAACCACTAAAAATTCCATAGGGGTAGCAGTAATTACCCTAAAGAAAAACACCCACCTAGCAAAGGTAAAAATATATGAAGATGGTATGTTATCTAATGATCACCGATTTAGAACAAGGAATATCCCAGCAATGGGGGCTTTCCTTAAAGAGGAAGATTTAGGTGAACAGTTATCATTTTAAGATAACTTAGTGTGTGAAAACTTTGTTTTTCACACACTAGCAGGCTATTAAAAAATCCCCAAGGCAAGGAGCTTAACTTGCAAACAAGTGAGTAATACAGGAGTATATGAGCTTGCTTTGAAAGTTAAAAGTGACACAGCAAGCAAAATTTTCTACTATTTTGTAGATAATTTTGCCTTTGGGGGTTTTTTATAGCCTGAGTTATCATTTTAAGATAACTTAGTGTTTGAAAACTTTATTTTTCACACACTAGCAGGATATTAAAAAATCCCCAAGGCAAGGAACTTAACTTGCAAACAAGTGAGTAATACAGGAGTATATGAGCTTGCTTTGAAAGTTAAAAGTGACACAGCAAGCAAAATTTTCTACTATTTTGTAGATAATTTTGCCTTTGGGGGTTTTTTATAGCCTGAGTTATCATTTTAAGATAACTTATTTTAATATAAGTAGGAGTTGTTTTAAGAAGGACGCACCCTTTTTAAAACTATAATGGTATCTACCTTATAGATACCCTAGAAGAAAGGAATTTGTACTATGAATAATATTTGGCATGACATGAACCCAGCTAGAGTAACTGCTGAGGATTTTACCGTTGTAATCGAGATTGAAAAAGGTAGCAAAAATAAGTATGAGCTAGATAAGGAAACAGGACTGATTATCCTTGATAGAATTCTGCACACCTCCACCCACTACCCAGCTAACTATGGATTTATCCCTAGAACCTACGCTGATGATGGTGACCCACTAGATGTACTGGTACTATGTAGCCAGCCTATTGCACCTATGACATTGGTTAGATGTTATCCTATTGGTGTAATTAGCATGGTGGACAATGGCAAGGCAGATGATAAGATTATTGCAATTCCATTTTCTGATCCAGCTTACAATAGCTACACCGATATTTCCCAGCTACCTAAGCATATCTTTGACGAAATGGTACATTTCTTTAAGGTGTATAAAGATCTAGAAGGCAAGGAAATGGCTGTAGATATGCCAAGAGGTTTAGAGTCTGCAGTGGAGATTACTGGATACTGTATCGACCTTTATAACAAGGAATTTGTAGAGAATAAGTAAAGTATCTATAATAATACCTAGATTAACTGGCTCTATATTAATTGTTGTGGTAAAATTCTGTTGGGGTACTGTCCCTCGCCATCGGCGATGGACAGTACCCCAACATTTGCTATAGAACCGATTAACTTATGTAGGGTGCACCTAACCCTTGTCTATATATAATTTTTTTGTTATACTAAGCTATAATCTAAATACATTGCTTTTGCACTTTTCTGTTATTATAACACTGAAAACCACCAAACCAAGAAAGGAATAAGTATTATTATGAAACTTATTAACACCACCCTAGACGATATAAACACAGCTATGGAGATAATTGATGAAGCTAAGGCACATCTTAAGGAACAGGGTATAGACCAGTGGCAAAATGGCTATCCCGATTATAACTGTATTAAATCCGACGCAGAAAAATCCATAGGTTATTTTATTATAGAGGAGGAGGAGATAATAGGTTATCTATGTATGGATTTCTCAGGAGAGCCAGCCTATAACACTCTAGAAGGTAGCTGGTCTAGTGACAGGGATTATGTGGTAGTTCATCGTATGGCATTTTCTAACAAGGCAAGGGGCAATAATCTAGCCTCACAGGCTTTTAGTTTAGTGGAGGAACACAGCAGAGCAAAAGGTGTTAACTACTTTAGAATTGACACCGATGAGGACAACAAAAAAATGCAACATATTATAAAGAAAAACGGGTTTACCTACTGTGGGGTAATAAACTTTGACAATAGCGAGAAAATCGCCTTTGACAAAGAGTTTTAAGGTTAGATAGAAAGATTTACGAGTTATGAAATACACAAAAAAACAGCTAAAAGACAGCCTTAATAATAAAACTGATAATAATTCAAAATCAAGTTTATATATTTTGATACTGATAAATATACCTATTTACATAGCAATATGTATTGCATTCCCATATTTTCTAGCTACACTGGCACTGCTTATACTAGTTATTCCAAGTATGCTAGCAAAAAATCTTGATGTGGCACTTGGCAATGTAGATATTGGTGATTTTCTTGTACTTGGCAATCTATCCATGAGCAAATCGCAGTACTATGCTTTTGATAGTAAGGTAATAAAACAAGAGAAGTATGCTGGATTTTTTATGTCGGATTTTTTTCTAAGTAGCAGAACTAAGTTTAAAAATGAATACCTAAATCACCACATTGTTAAGATAAACTGCTCTAGGCTTAGAAAATCTAAAATTCTAGTGGAGGTTTTTGATTTTACCCTTATGGATACTGACAGGCTGGAAATTTTTAACCATATCTGTAGAAGTATTTACCCTAAAGCTCCTTACAAATCCATAAGATTTGCTGAAAAAGCATTTAAAAATTACCTTAAAGAAATCTGCGAAATTTACCCTAATACAAAGGTTAAATACTACTCTGAGAGAAGGCATGTTAATTACTGGCATGTTAAAAATATAGAAAAACATCTTCAGGAAAACCCACTACCTTTTATAGATTTTGTAATGGGTAAAGACTATCCACTTCCCCTATGCCACCGATATAATCTAGCCGGTGAGCAGTTAGAGGAGGTTTCTATCACCGAAAGTGACTTTGCTAAAATACTATATTACGATGTTTTAGAAGCAGTAAGTCATGCTCCCAAAGCATCAAATATTGGTAAGCATGACTACTATTTTAATGTTGACAGAATGTAGAGCTCACCACTTAATAAAAATCAACATAATCTAGATATTCCTTGATAGTTATTGGCTATAAGATAAGATTTTTTTACAGAAACAAAAACCTCTGTAATATCAAATAACAGTTGTATATAGAAGAGTCAAGAGAATGGCTGTCTTGGTTAATGACTGAGTTCTAAATCTCATTGTTCTGGGTTGGGTCGTTAGGGAAGGGTGAATATAGCCCTTCCCTAACTCAGCTTTTGGTTACTTTTATCTGACGATAAAAGTGACTGGGGTATTAGGTATATAATCAGACTGCAGCTGTAAATGTATGGGGCAACGCCCCCAGCTGAGGTGCTGTAGTATAAGGCTGAGTAAATAAACAACATCAATCAACACCCAAAGGGCGAACACACAGGTTCGCCCCTACAAATATATCACAACCCCTTATTTTTGCTCTCGGTCATTAATTAGGGTAAAATTATATGGGTTATCTTCCCTTGTGATCTGCAAGGGAAGATAACCCATAAACTAATATATAATCTTTATTTTGTAGTTATCATTATAAGGAGCTTGCCTTTTTTTACCGAAATCTCCACAGGGCTGTCTACAAACTCATTACTTACCCCTATGGGATAGTTATTGTATACTGTAGCATCTTTTAGGGGGTATTTGCTGTCTTTTATAGATACTCCCTCTGCCTTCTCCTCAATGGAAAATACCGATAGATAGCTGTTTTTACATTTAGGTAGGGTAAGACTGCCATTTACTAGAAGAAATGCTGTGGTGCTAGTGTCATAGATTATTGCCTTAGCCTTTAAGCTGTGGACAAATAGCAGTGTTTGTATACTGGCAAAGCTATGATCCACCCTACCACCCATTATCCCTATTAGGGCAATACTGGTATAACCTCGCTCTATGGCATATCTTATGGCATATATAGTGTCGGTGTCGTCCTTCTCAGGGTTTAGCTTAATAATATTATAGCTACTGGGAATAGTCCCCACATCAATAGAATCAAAATCCCCTAGCACCACATCTGGCTCTATATTATACCTATCACAGTGATAATATCCTCCATCACAGCAGATTACTAGGTCATTTGGGGTGATGTTTACGGATTTTAACACCTTTTTATTTACTCTGGAGGCGCCGATTATTACTGCCCTCTTTTGTTTTTCTCCCATTCCTTTATCCCCTTTGCATCTTCGTACATAGTCAGATAATTCTTATGTCTACTGGTGGCTATATCACCATTTCCCACAGCCTCTAGCACTGCACATCCCTTTTCCTTAGTGTGGGAACATCCTGTAAACTGGCACTGTGGTATATAATCCTCAAATTCTCTAAAGCAGTACTGAAGCTGATCCTTTAATATAATATCAAACTTCTCAACCTCAATAGAGGAAAATCCTGGGGTATCTGCTATGTAGCCACCTTGGGCCATAGGGAAAAGCTCCACATGACGGGTGGTGTGTTTACCTCTGCCTAGCTTCTTACTAATCATGGCAGTTTGTAGGTTAAGCTCTGGGTCTATGGCATTAAGTAAGCTGGATTTACCTGCCCCTGTATTGCCACAGAATACGGATATGCCAGAGGATAGCATCTCTGCCACCTCTTTAACCCCTTCCCCTGTTTGGCTACTTACTGTATAGCTGTTAAATCCAGCCTTACGGTATAACTCTGCCAAAGGTTTACCATCTGCCATATCGGTTTTTGTAATAACAATTACAGGCTCAATATCCCTGTACTGGGCAATGGCAAGTAGCTTATCTAATACCTCTAGATTAGGAGAGGGCTCTTTTATGGACACTATCATTACCAGCCTTGTTATATTAGCTACTGGTGGACGGATAAGGAAATTATCTCTAGGTAGTATCTTAGTTACATAACCCTTCTCATTATCAGTGTGGCTTATAACCACCCGATCCCCCACATATGGGGTTAGGGAGTCTTTTCTAAAAGAGCCTCGGGCTCTACACTCTACAATACGGCTGGAGGTTTGTACATAGTAAAACCCTCCTGTGGCTTTAACTATAAGTCCTTGTTCTTCCAACTAAGTTCATCCACCTTTCTTAATTAAAGTCTGCTGAACAACCCAAAAACATACTTATAGGTTTATTTAATATGTTTTTGGGTGTTTAGAAGTGCAAAGTTTTTAATCTATTACTATAAAAACTTTGCACTCTGAATTTGGAGTATAGCTCCAAATTCAGGCAGACTGTCAATAAATGCACCTGTTAACCTCAAAACACCATTGTTTTGAGGTTAAATCGCCACAATATTGTGGCGACCTATAACTGTGTGCTAAGCACACAGTTATTCAGTAAGCATTAATTACAATGCAACTACTGGGTAAACTCAGCTGAATTATCGGCTTCTATACGATAGGTTTTCTCATCAAAGTTTAAGGTTATTACCTGATACACATCATTATTTACTATAATCTGTATATTAGATACACCCTCACCCTCAAATATAGGCTTCCACTGAGTTACTTCAGATGGATTTAACACCTCGGACACTGTTATTACCCCATCCATCATTCCCTGTACACTAATATCTCTATCAATATTAGGCATTGGAATAGTAAGTCTTAACTTATCTAGCTGTCCGTCCCCTGCACTTACCACCACATTAATAAAGCTATCTTCATTTACCGATACTCCCGAGGTTGGTGACTGGCTAATAATTGTACCCTTAGGTAGATCACTTATTTCGGTGCTCTGTCCACCGATATCAAGTTTAAAGTTCTCTAGGAGAATTTCAGCATCGTCAATCTTCATCCCTACTAGGGCTGGTACCATTACCAGTTTGCTTTCCTTACCGATACTTACTTGAATTTCTAGTACATCTCCTGATTGTACTGTTGTTCCCTGACTTGGCACAATGCTAACTATAGTACCTATAGGTAAGCTGTCATCGAATATCTCTTCAATAGTATAGTCCAGTCCCACAGAATCCAGTAAACCATAGGCATCTGCTGCCTCTTTACCTACTACCTCTGGTATCACCACTTCCTTCTGTCCACTACTTACCTTAATGGTGATTACCGAGCCAACCTTAACGGTTCTCCCTGGATCTGGGTGCTGTTCATAGATTACCCCAGCACCAAATGTAGGATGGTAATCGGTGGTTTCTACCTCTATCTCAAAGTTTTCTGAAACACTTTGTGTAGTGGATAGGGCATCGTACTGCATACCTATAAGCTCAGGCACTCTAGTTTCTTCCACCCTACCAAAAGGATTATTTACATAGAACATATTAAAGACAAATATTCCTGTTACCAGCACAAAAGCCGTTGTAATCCCAGCCATAACCGACACCATAGGGATAAAAGTTTCTGGCTTTTCCTCTGATGTTTTTACCTTAGGCTGTGTTTCTTGGGATTTTTTCGGTGCTGATTTAGTTGTCTGTTTTCTTGGGGTTTTCTTAGGTGTTATCTTTTCCTTCATACTCTCTCCAAAAGCCATTATCATATCCACAGGGCTAGGTTTCTTCTCTGTTTCAGCCTGTAGACCTTCTTCTTTAACTCCCTGTTGTTTCTTCTGTGCTAGGACTTTTTTTACTGCACGGGTGTTTATAACCTCAGGGCTACTGTCATATTTATATGCAAAGGATATTCTAGGGTTTTTCTTAAACTCATCAAAATCCTTTAACATCTCTGCTGCACTTTGATATCTCATATCCACATCTTTTCTCATGGCATGGATAATAATTTCCTCTAGTGGCTTAGGTATATCAGGGTTTATCTGACTAGGGGCTTTTGCAGTGTCCTGTATCTGCTTTAGAGCTACTGTCAGTGGTGTGTCAGCTTCAAAGGGCAGTTCCCCTGTTAGCATCTCATAGAGCATTACCCCTACTGCATAGATGTCAGTACGCTGATCGGTAACATTGCCACTAGCCTGTTCTGGGCTAATATAATGGACTGAGCCTATAGCCCTGTCGGTTATGGTGCGACTGCCACTGCGTGCAAATCTAGCAATACCAAAGTCGGTAATCTTAATAGTACCATCGGACAGTAGCATAATATTTTGTGGCTTAACATCACGATGGACTATGCCTTTATCGTGGGCGTGTTGCAGTCCACGAAGTATCTGTAGGGTAAAATGAGCTGCTTCTTTCCAGCTGATTATCTGTTGCTGTTGTATATAATCTTTAAGTGTAATGCCGGCAATATACTCCATAACAATAAAATGCACTGCTGTGGTAAAACTCACATCAAACACCTTTACTATATTGCTATGGGAGAGCATTGCAATGGCTTTACTCTCATTTTTAAAACGGCGAAGAAATTCCTCATTCTCGGCAAATTCACTTCGCAAAACCTTAATGGCAACAAGGTTTCCCTCTAATAGATCGCGGCCACGGTAGACATTAGCCATACCACCGATACCTATTAGCTCTAAAACTTCATATCTACCATCAAGTTTTTTTCCAATATATTTATCCATCTTATATCCTTCCTCACAAATATCACCTTACTTTTCTAATAGGTGATGTTTGGCTGGATTGCCACTAATTGGCAAACTTAATATTTCACAGTTAAAACTTGTTTTCCCAGTTTATAAAACTTTTCTTTTAATACTACTTACTTTCTATCTCTGGCACAATTACCACAGCGGTAATATTATCTCCACCACCATTTTTATTAGCGCTATCTATTAAAGGACGCACCGTACCTATCTGCACACTATCACATAGTTTTTTCTTAAGCTCCTCTGGTGACAGGTAGTTATACAGCCCATCAGTACAGATTAATAGGGCATCACCACTGTGAAGCTGATGCTCACTATAATCAGCATCAACTACAGCCTCAATACCTATTGCTCGTGTTATGTAGTGTTTTTGTGGATGGTTTTCTGCCTGTTCTCGGGTTATCCCTCCACGATCTAGTAAAAATTCCACCATGGTGTGGTCTTTTGTTAGCTGTTCCACCATATCGGTGGCTTTGTTGTATTTATATAGTCTACTGTCCCCAGCAGAACCATAATAAAGCATATTCTCCCTAACTATAGCAATAACTGTAGTAGTTCCCATACCCTTTAACTCTTGGTTATTTTCTGCCATGTTATACACATTGGCATTGGCATTATTTATTGCTGCAGAGATAGCCTGCTTTGGATGAAATATATCCCCGTCCATCTCTTTACCCAGTGTTTCATCTATGGTTTGGGTTGCTAGTTTACTTGCAATCTGCCCACCCTGAGCGCCACCCATTCCATCACAGACAATTGAATATCCAAAATCATCTGTTAACATCCTGTTTTGATAGTAGTCCTGATTATCTCCACGAACCCTGCCTGGGTCGGTGCTTCCAAATATGGTCAATTTTCATTCCCCCTATAGATTGTTAAGTCTAAGCTGTCCACAAGCCGCATCTATATCAGTTCCTAGCTCTCTGCGTACAGTGGCATTTATATTATTGTCCAAAAGCATATTTTTAAACTTTTCTACCTGTGTTTTACTGGTGCGTATATATCCTGTTTCCTTAACTGCATTAACGGGAATTAGATTAACATGGCATATCATACCTTTAAGAAGCTTTGACAGTGCCTTGGCATCTTCTGGTTTGTCGTTTACCCCACCGATTAAGGAATATTCAAAGGACACACGACGACCTGTTTTGTCAAAGTAATCTCTACAAGCCTTTAGCAGTTCTTCTATATGGTGTTTTTTATTTATAGGCATTATCTCACTTCTTGTGGTGTTGTTGGTAGCATGAAGTGAAATTGACAGGGTTATCCCCAGCTTTAACTCCATTAAATCGTATATACGATCTACCAAACCACAGGTAGACAGCGAAACATGTCTTAAACTTAGGTTTTTCCCTTCTGGGGAGGATAGTATATTTAAAAATTTAATTACATTGTCATAGTTATCCAGTGGCTCACCAATGCCCATTAGCACTAGGCTACCTACATTTACCTCAGCCACTCGCTGAACAGTGTATATCTGCTCTAACATCTCTGCTGGGGTTAGATTTCGCTTAAATCCTGCTAGGGTAGATGCACAGAATGTACACCCCATCTTACAGCCTACCTGTGTGGAAATACACAGGCTGTAGCCGTGTTTATACTTCATTAGCACCGTTTCTACACAGTTGCCATCGGCTAGTTTAAGTAGGTATTTTCTTGTTTCGTCCTCAGTGGAGGTAAGCTCTCTCACCACCTGTGGCACCTGTATGTAGGCTATGTTTTCTAGTTTTTCTCGCAGTTTTAGGGAGATATTACTCATCTCGCATAAGGTTGCCACCTGTTTCTGGTGAAGCCAGTTATATATCTGAGTAGCACGAAAGGACTGCTCACCATTTTCCTTTAAAAAATCTTTTAACTCTTGTAATGTCATGGATTTTATATCACTTTTAAGCTGTTGCTCATTTGGATTGTCCATTATTATGACCATGCCTTTCTCTTAGTTTGCAATATTCTTGATTAACACACAAATAAAAAATCCGTCGCCACCCTCTACCCTTGGTAGTATGGTTTGGTATTTATTATCCTTATCATAGTAATCAAAGTCCTTATTATCCTGTAAAAATCTCTCTACAACCTTAATATTTTCCTGTTGTAGTATAGTACAGGTAGAGTAGATAACCTGTCCCCCAGCCTTAACATAACCTGAGGCATTTTTTAGAATATTATACTGTATTTCTGGCAGTTCTTTAATTTCATCACTGGTTTTATACTTAATCTCAGGTTTTCTTCTAATAATACCAAATCCCGAGCAAGGCACATCACATAGCACCCTGTCAAAATCCCCTAGCTCTCCACTTTTTACCGAGCCGTCGGCAACCTGTGGGATAATATTACTAAGTCCTAGGCGACTAGCACCTTCTTTAATTAGCTCTACACGGCTTGAGTGTAGGTCAAAGGAATGTATCTCTCCCTTACCCTCTAACAGCTCTGCCATAGTAAAACTTTTCCCTCCTGGTGCTGCACATATATCTGCAATCCTAGGTGATGGGTTTTCTATATTTTGTGTGGCTACCTTAGCACAAATCTGGCTGGACATATCCTGTATGTGAAACAGCCCCTTCTTGTAGCTAGATAGCTTGGTTATATCCCCTGATAGCTTAATATTAAGACAGTTTTCCAGAGAAGTTTCCTCTGCTTCTATACCTTCTTCTGATAGCTTTGCTATAAGGTCTTTTGCTGTGATTTTAGTGTTGTTTACCCTTAGGTAGGTAGGTGGTGCAGATAGAGAAGTTTCCAAAATAGTCTGAGTAGCTTCCTTGCCATGCTCCTTAGTTAGCTGTTTTACCAGCCAGCTTGGACAGGAATACTTAACGGAAATCTCCTCAGCCATACCACCCTTAACTGGGGGTATCTCCATATTATCCCTTATAAAGCTTCTCAACACTCCATTAACAAAGCCAGAGGCTGAGGCAACTTTATTGGATTTTGCTAGGTTTACCCCTTCGTTTACTGCTGCGCTACTGGGTACACTATCCATGTACAGTAGCTGATAAAGGCTCATTCTAAGGATAACTAGCACCTGTGGAGATAGTTTATTCAGTGGGGTTTTGGAATATTTTTTTATAATGTGGTCAAGGGTTATCTTTCGCTCTATTACACCGTATATTAGTGCAGTGGCAAAAGCTCGCCCTTCCTTTAACCCACCTAAAGAATTATCCACCACTATATTGGAGTAGCTCTTGTCTTTTTCCATTTTGTATATAGCCTCAAAAGCTACCTGTCGTGCAGTTATCATTAGATTAGTCCCCTTTTATTTTAAGTTACTATTAGTAATATCGCTCATGTATATTACTATAGGTATTAATCGCTATTTCTTCCCTTTGCCACCATATAGTAGCCATAGTCGCAGTAGCTGTGCCAGTGAAGCCACCAGTGCAGCCACATAGGTTAGAGCTGCTGCTTGTAGCACTCGCTTTGCCCCTGTTAGCTCCTCACCATAAAGATAGTGATCCTGTTCTAGAGTTTTAATAGCTCGGCTACTGGCATTAAATTCCACAGGTAGAGTTACCAGTTGGAACACCGACACCATAGCAAAAACTATTAGCCCCACATTTACAAGGCCTGTAGCCTCCAGTAAAAATCCTAGGAAAATCAGTGGAATACCTAGCATAGAGCCGATATTTGCCACTGGGAGAATTGCGTTTCTTATGTTAATAGGCAGATAGCCATGATTGTGCTGTATGGCATGGCCTACCTCATGGGCAGCCACCCCAATGGCAGCAACAGAAATCCCATCATGAACATCGGAAGATAGCCTTACCACATTGGTTCTAGGGTCAAAGTGATCTCCCAGTTTCCCCTGTGCTCGCTCTATCATAACATTTTGCAGCCCATTGCTATCCAGTATCTGTCTAGCTACCATAGCACCTGTTTTTCCTTGGTTGCTATAGTGCTTTTTATATTTGTCAAAGGTTGAAGTCACTAAGAACTGAGCATACATTGCAAAAAGTGCAGCAGGTATTACCAGTATAAAATAATATATGTCAAAAAACATCTTAATATCATCCTTTCTCAGTTTAACCACCTTGTAAAAAGTCATTTTTTTAGGTGATTATGGTTTACTAGGCTCATACTATCTAGCCTAGTATAGTTCCCTTTTCTAGTCGTTTTCCCATTAGGAAGGCTTTGCCCTCCATCTTCCCTTTGCTTTCTGGCTGTACTTCCAGTAGCTCAATAGCACCACTGCCACAGGCTACAATAAGTCTTTTGTCGTCTAGTAGCTCTCCAGCCTTACCAGTATATCCCTCTACAGGCACTGCCTTAATAACCTTTACCACCTTACCATCTAGGGTAAATCTTGCCATAGGCCATGGATTTATCCCTCTAATAAGATTGTGGAGAAGCAGTGGCTCCTTAGTAAAGTCCAGTTGGGACATCTTCTTATCCAGCATTGGTGCGTGGGTAGCTTCACTTTCCTGCTGTGGCTCTGGGGTAACACTGCCCTTTTCTAGTGCATCTATAGTTTCTACTAATAGTTTTGCGCCTTCTAGGGAAAGTCTATCGTGAAGCTCTCCATAGGTTTCGGTAAACTTTAGTGGGGTTTCGTACTTAAGTAGCATATCCCCTGTGTCCAAACCTTCTCCCATTATCATGGTGGTTATACCTACAGTTTCACAGCCATCAATTACCGACCACTGAATTGGGCCAGCACCACGATATTTAGGCAGTAGTGAACCATGTACATTAATACAACCATATTTAGGATAATCTATTATATCCTTAGGTAGTATTCTGCCATAGGCTACTACAGCTATAAGGTCTGGTGCATACTCCTTAATAAGGCTCATTACAGTGCCATCACGCATTTTAGTTGGTTGGTGTACATCTATACCTAGCTCTAGGGCTAGTTCTTTAATAGGAGGGGCACTCATCTGCTTACCTCGGTTTTTTGGTTTATCAGGCTGGGTAAACACTGCCACTACTTCATGTCCTGCTTCTACTATTGCCTTTAAAGATGGCACAGCAAAATCAGGAGTTCCCATATATACTATTCTCACTTATATAGTTTCCTTTCTGTGGGCATATCACAAATCTTCCTCATAAATCTGCTGAGCCGGAATGTTTTGAGGGATTTTAATCCCTGATTAAAATTTCACCATTTCATGGTGAAAAGCCAAAACTTTGTCGCAAAGCTTGCTTTGTGATTTAGTCCTCATCATCCATATACTCATCTAAATCCTCTGGAGCTACCATATATTCTACAATATCCTTAAATAGCTGTCCGTTTAGATGGTCGATTTCGTGGCATAGGGCTCTTGCCATTAGCTCTTCCCCTTCAAGGATAAATGTATTACCATTTCTGTCCTGTGCCTGCACTCTTACCATGTAAGGGCGTTTAACTATACCAAACTCTCCTGGGGAGGATAAACAGCCTTCAATACCTTCCTGCTCGTCTTCCTGATGTAGGATTTCTGGGTTCATTAGCTCGATTAGCTCGTCACCAATGTCCACAACTACTGCACGACGAAGTATCCCAATCTGTGGTGCTGCTAAACCTACACCATTGGTGTGGTACATAGTATCTGCCATATCGTCTAGTAATAAACCTAGCTTCTCGTCAAAATTTTCCACTGGTTTGCTTTTCTTTCTCAGTAATTCGTCTGTATCTGTCAGTATTGTTCTCAGTGCCATAATAGTATTCCTTTCTCTACCCTAGTAGGGCATAACCGTGTTTTATATTTATGAATCGTAGTTAGTGTCGATAATCATATTTACCTTTTTGTATAGATTAATTCTGCTAAACTCCTCCAGTGCCTGCCAAAGTAGTTTATAGGCGTCACTGTGGTGTTTATGCTTAATCTGTATCTGGTATCTAAACTTACCACCTGCCTTATACAAACTAGCCTGTACAGGGGATAATACCCTTACTGGTAGGTCTTTGTACTGGCTGGCAAGGTTTGTGATTATCTCTGCAGCCTTTTTAGCTGCTGCTTCTAAAAGGAGTTCATCCTCTGATACTAATCCTACAGAAGATATTTTACAAAATGGTGGATAAAGATTTAATTTTCTAAATACAATTTCCTCTTTGTAAAAAGCCTCGTAGTCTTGTTTTGCTCCACATCTAATTACTGTGTGGTCGCTGTTGGCTGTTTGGATATAGGCTCTGCCAGCCTTATCCCCTCTGCCACTGCGCCCTACCACCTGTGTAATAAGGGAGAATGCCTTCTCATAGCCTCTAAAATTCTGGCTATTAAGTAGCTGATCGGGATTAAGCACCCCTACTAGGGTAACATTGGGGAAGTTTAGCCCCTTTGCCACCATTTGGGTACCTAACATTATATCGTAATCCCCTCGGGCAAATGCCTTAAAATTCTTATCATAGGCATCTCTTGACATGGTGGTGTCCATGTCCATTCTCAGCACCCTTGCCTCAGGGAAAAGTTTAGCTAATTCCTGTTCTACCATCTGAGTTCCTACACCCATATATCTAATCATCTCACTGCCACAGTCACCACAGGATTTAAGACTGCTGTCACTGTGACCACAGTAGTGGCACATGGCTTTGTTATTTTTAGAGTGATAGGTTAGAGGCAAATCACAGTTAGGGCATTTTATGGTTGTGGCACAGGAGGAACATCTTATGGAAGTATTATGCCCTCGTCGGTTAAGTAGCAGTATGGACTGCTCCTTTGCCTGTAGATTAATGTACAGCTCCTCTACAATGTGACCACTTATGCCTACACTGTCGGACACTGCCACATCCTGTAATAAGTCCACTATATAAACCTCTGGCAGTTTACTACCTGTGTATCGCTCCCCTAGTTCCACTAGGGTGTATCTGCCTGTTTTGCTATTGTAATAGCTTTCTATACTAGGGGTGGCTGAGGCTAGTAGCACCAGTGCATTGTGGTGACGACTGCGAAATATAGCCAAATCCCTTGCGTGAAACCTAGGTGATTTCTCACTTTTGTAGGTGTGTTCCTGCTCCTCGTCTATAACGATTAAACCGATATTTTTTAAAGGTGCAAAAACTGCCGATCTAGTGCCTACCACCACATCTGCTCCACCGTCATTTATACGCTTCCACTCATCCATACGCTGTGACATGGTTAGGCTAGAGTGAAGCACTGCCACCCTATCCCCAAATAATCCATGGAATTTCTCTACAGTTTGGGGGGTTAGGGAGATTTCTGGAACCATAATTATTGCTGTTTTGCCCTTGGCTACGGTGTCCTCCACCAGTCGTAAAAACACACTGGTTTTACCACTGCCTGTTACTCCGTATAGTAGGGCTGTGTGGGGTTTTTCCCCTGTTAATAGCTGACTGAGTTTATCATATGCCTTGGTTTGGTCGGCAGTAAGGGTAATCTTATCCCCTCTTGCCATCACACCCTCATGAGGATTTCGGTAGCCTACCATTTCATAAAGGTTTACCACCCCTTTACCAGCTAGGTTTTGCACCACATTCTTGGTAATAGGTAGCTGATATAGTAGCTCTTTAAGGGATATATCCCCCTGTAAAAGTAGCTCCTGTACTAGCTGTTGCTTAACAGTAAACTTATGGGCTACCTCTTTATTTAATGATACCATTACCGACTTCTCGTCCTGTATCTTCTGCTTGTCCGAGTATATCTGTAGCAGTATCTTTCTCTCTAGTAGATTATTTATATTTTTAACTAAATCCTTCTGGTTAATTAACTGGGTTAGCTTATCCAGTGGGAGTTTATTATTATTTGCCCTGATGTTATTAACAATTTCCTCCTCAGCTGGGGAAAACTGCTGTAGCTCCCAACCCTCTGCTAGGGTGTATATGCTGTTTAGCACCACACCTACCCCAGAAGGTAGAATAGCCTTAACACCGTCATAGTATCGACAGAAGGTATAATCATGCATAAACCTTACCATCTCTAGCATTTCCTGACCCAGTAGGGGACTGCTGTCTACCACCGAGGAGATTTCCTTGATTTTTGGGTTAATGTCCTGACTTTCTACTATGTCCATTACCAGTGCCATTCGTCTTTTATTATAACCACCAAAGGGTACTGTAACTCTGCTACCTACCTTGATTATCTCCTGATATTTAAGGGGGATGTAGTAGTCAAACTCCCTATCAAAGCTAACAGTGGCGTTGTCTATTACCACCTTGGCAATCTTTCTCATAAATACTTATATACCTTTCTGGCTGTTAGGGTTTACTAGGCCTTATTTCTGTAGTTCCACTATAGCATCTAGTATGCTGTGAGCAGTTTGGTATTTAGATAGCTGTGGCAGTTCTTTTACTGTGTCCTTTGTGATAAGGGTAACTATATTGCTATCCCCACCAAAGCCTGCGCCCTTAGTAGTAAGGCTGTTAGCCACAATCATATCTGCTGATTTTTTAGTAAGTTTACCTTTGGAGTTTTCCAGTAAATTCTCTGTTTCCATAGAAAAACCACAAACAAACTGGTTACCCTTTACCTGTGCCACTGCTGATAGAATATCTGTAGTACGGTCAAGGTCAATAACCATATCTCCCTCTTTTTTCTTTATCTTATCTGTGGCTACAGTTTTTGGGCGATAATCTGCCACTGCTGCTGATTTAATCAGAATATCACAATAGGGAAACTCCTCCATTACTGCTTTACTCATCTCCTGGGCAGAAACCACAGGAATAATCTTAGCTCCCTTAACTGGGGGAAGATTTACCTTGCCACTTACTAATACCACCTGTGCCCCACGATGGACAGCTGCCCTAGCTAGGGCATAACCCATCTTACCACTGGAGTGGTTGGTTAAATATCTTACTGGATCCACTGCTTCACAGGTTGGCCCAGCTGTAACCAGGACTTTCTTACCAGTTAAATCTTTCTCATAGGCTATAAGGTTAATAACTGCCTCTAGTATTTCGCTAGGCTCTGCCATTCTGCCAGCGCCTATGTCGTTACAAGCAAGCATACCCTCTGCCCCATGAATTAGATTAATACCCAGTTCCTGTAGGCTATTCATATTTCGCTGGGTTACAGGATTATTAAACATACCTGTATTCATAGCTGTTGCCACTAATTTAGGACAACTTGCTGCTAATAGAGTGGTGGATAGCATATCATCTGCAATACCTGTTGCCATCTTGGCAATAATATTTGCTGTGGCTGGGGCGATAACTGCTATATCTGCCTTTTTTGCCAGTGATATATGCTGTACATCCCACTGGAAATTCCTATCAAATGTATCTACGGACACAGGATTTTTACTTAGAGTTTCCAGTGTTAAAGGGGTGATAAATTCACAGGCACTTTTAGTCATAACCACATGTACTGTTGCCCCCTCCTTGATTAATAGGGAGCATAGCATTGCTGATTTATAGGCTGCAATACCTCCTGTTATTCCCAGTAGCACGGTTTTTCCCTGTAGTAACATCCTTTGTAATCCTCCTTTTTTGATAGTTATTAAATAGCCAAAAGCCGCCAGTAGCATTATTTGCTTGGCGGTTTTGTAGTTTTTTTATTATGTTTTAGTCGTGCTGAGAGTAGTCTGCTTTACATTTACCTTCTGCAAACTCCTCTACTGCTAGTTTTACTGGCTTAGCTTCTAGGGATACTCTATCCTCTTCTGCTATAATGGCAATATCTCTTGCTCTTTTTGCCACTGCCACTACAAACTTATAATAGCTATCTTCTTTTTTAATAATCTGCGACATTGCTGGTCTTAACATAAATATTTCCCTTTCAACTGGCCGTAGCCTACATAATTTATTATATTCCCCATAGAATGTGCTTAATAAGTTCTTCCATTCTATTTCCACTACATCTTGCTGCTGATAACACTGTTTCTATCTGCTCTATGGCTGGCTGTAACTGATCATTGACTATTACATAGTCATAGATACCTGCTTTGGATATTTCTTCCTTAGCTGCCGATAGACGCTTCTCAATCTGCTGGGTTGTTTCAGTACCTCTGCCTGTTAGCCTGTCTTTTAACACCTGATAGGAGGGAGGCATTACAAATACCATTACTGCCTGTGGCAGTTTTTTCTTAATCTGTACTGCACCTTGTACCTCTATCTCTAGCACAACATCTCTGCCTTCATTAAGATGGTTTTCCACCATGGATTTAGGTGTACCGTAGAAATTATCCCCATATAGGGCATACTCTAACATATCCTCGCTATCCACCATGGATTTAAACTGATCCTTTGTGATAAAGTGATAGTTCACCCCGTCAACCTCTCCAGGTCGTGGCTCTCTAGTAGTTGCCGATACGGACACTACTATATTTTCGTTGCGCTGTAGCACTTCATTTAATAGGGTTCCCTTGCCTACGCCTGATGGCCCTGATAGCACTATTAAAAGTCCTCTGTTATTCATCCTTTACAGTATCCTCTCTATTGTCAAAGCCCTCTAGTCGATTTGCCACCGTTTCCGGTGGGATTGCCGACAGTATTACATGGTCGGAGTTAGTAATAATTACTGCTCTAGTTTTTCTGCCATAACTGGCATCTATTAAGGTTCCACCTTCTTTGGCGTCCTGTACAATACGCTTAATAGGTGCTGATTCTGGGGTTACAATAGCTACAATTCTATCTACTGCTACCATATTGCCAAAACCGATATTTATTAGCTTCACTAGGTCGCCTCCTTACTTGGTTATGTGGAAATCTTATAGACTACTCTATATTCTGTATCTGCTCACGAATTTTCTCAATCTCAGCCTTAATCTCCACTACAATTCTAGAAATGTGGATATCTTGGCATTTAGAGCCGATGGTATTGGCTTCACGATTAAACTCCTGTACTAGAAAATCCAGTTTTCTCCCTACTGCACCACCTGTATTTAAAAAGGCTCTGCACTGGTTAATATGGCTTTTTAGTCTTACGGTTTCCTCGTCTACAGCTGTTTTCTCAGCAAATATTGCTGCCTCGGTAAGTATTCTCTGATCCTCAACCTTAACATCTTTTAGAAGTTCCTTTAGCTTATCGTAAAGTTTATTTCTATAAGCGTTTACAGTTTCTGGGGAGCTTTCCTCCACCTGAGTTACATAGTTTTCTATGGTAATCAGTCTAGCTTCGATGTCTTCTTTTAGTCTAGCACCTTCTGCTTCTCTCATGGAGATAAATCTACCTAGTGCTTCCTCAGCTACTAGCTGTACCCCTTCCCATACCTTATCCTCATCATCGCTAAGTTTCTGTATGGTGAATATATCGCTAAATCTGCTAATAGAGGTAAGGCTCATATCGTCATGCAGCCCTTCGGTTTCTGCTAGATCTCTTAGGGCGTCTATATATGCTTTAGCTAAATCTTTATTTATCTTTACATTTGTAGTAGTGCCTTCCATATTAACTATGGTTAAGCTTACATCTACCTTACCACGGGATATGCTTTTCTGAGTATAGCTTTTAAGCTTGTCCTCTAGGTAGCCGTAGCTTCTAGGTATTCTGGAATAAAACTCAAAATAACGATGGTTTACAGATTTAACCTCTAAGGTTATATCTCTGCCATCAATAAGTTGCTGGGCTCTGCCGTAACCGGTCATACTTTTTATCATATATGGAAAACCCCTCTTTGTTAAGATTTATTAGTAGGTCGCTAAATCCCACAGTTATTCACTGTAGATTAATACTTAATTATACCTTGTTATTACTGGAGTTGTCAACAGTTTTGCTACTACTGTCCTTCCTTATTACAGCCACCACAACCGGTGCATTTATGGGTAGAGGTAAAGAATTTATAGATATAATCCCCCTGTACCACATACCCCTGCTTATCTAGTGTATCTGCAAAGCCCTCTGCTATATCCTTAGTAAATCCATAATAGAGCATATTCTCATTAGCTGATTTATCAAAAAGTGCTCGTAGTAGCCCATCTGCCAGTGCAGTTATATACTCACTCTCTAGCTGATCTGTAATATTTAGGTGACAGACAGTTACCCTAGAATTTTCTAGGTATCCTACCACCATTCCTACATATTTCTCATCTAGTATAGCTTCATAGCCATAGGCGGTGTTTTTTGGGGTAGGCAGTTTCTCTTTTAGAATATCCATATCCTTGATTAATTTTAACTTTAACATATTTATGACCATCCTTTATAAGATAGAGTAGTTTTCCCTGTGTAAAACAGAGAAAAACTCACCCTCCCAAAAATCACCACGGATTATTTTATCCTAGTCCTGTATCGTTCTAGGCTTTCTATCGCCGAATTTCTTATCGCCGAATTTTTTACCTGCTGGGTTTTTCCCTGCAAATTTCTTAGTGCCATTTTTAGCAGCTCGTTTTGCAGCGTCCTTAACAGCCTGTTTTCTCTTATCCTGATTACCCTGCTTAGATGGATCCTGCTTAATAGAGTTTCTAATAGCAGAAAGCTCTAGTGGGGTAAGTTCTCTCCACTCACCTGGCTTTAACATACCTAGTTTTAGTGGACCGATGGAGCTTCTTTTCAGTCTAGCTACTTCTAGTCCTACTGCTTCACACATCTTTCTAATCTGACGGTTTCTACCTTCGGTAATGGTTATCTGTAGCACTACTCTCCCTGGATCCTGTGATATTACATGAACCTGTGCTGGCAGTGTCATTTTGCCATCAATTTCCACCCCTGTGGAAAGCTGGATTAGCTTCTCATCATCTACTGACGGACGGACTGTTACACGATATGTTTTAGAAATGTGGTTTGATGGGTGCATTACCGTATTGGCAAAATTACCATCGTTTGTCATTAACAGCAGTCCTTCACTGTCCTTATCCAGTCTACCTACTGGATAAACCTTAGCTGGTGCGTCTTCACATAGCTGAGCTGTACAGCGTCTGCCCATCTCATCCTGCATAGTGGTTACATACCCTCTAGGTTTGTGTAGCATAATGTACACACGATCAATCTTCTTCTGGAAGTATACTCTCTCGCCCTCAATAGCGATAATGTCCTTCCTTACATTCACAGGGTGCCCTATCTTAGCAGGTCTGCCATTTACTGTAATTTTTCCCTGCTTAACATACTCCTCTGCCTTTCTTCTTGACAGTATTCCGTTGTCCGACAGTACCTTTTGAATTCTAATTCCCTGAGTCATATTTCTTTCCTTTCATCTACTTAAAATGCAAATTTTAAGTTCACTTCCCGCCTCACGGCGTTACTAATTCTCTGTGTCTTTACAGAGAAGCTTCTCTATATAAAAATACCCTTTAGCCTATCTAGTAAGCTTTGCTTTTTCTCTGGCTGTGGTATATTTATCTCTCTATCTGAATAAATCTGGCTGGTTAACAGCACCTGTCCCTCTAGGCTAACTACCATCTCTCCTAGATATTCACCTTTGGCAATAGGTGGCTGTAGCCACTGGACTATGTTGTAGTCTATGGTAAGCTCATCTAACTGCTCTGGATAAAGGGTAACATGTAGCACCTGAGAAAACTCAGGCTCTATTCCTATATAGCTAAGGTCTAGACTATCTGTAATATAGGATATATCAATTCTATCCAGTTTGGCAAAATAATAATCATAAAGCTCTCTATGAACCTGATAATCATTATTACAGTTTAGGGTAACTACAATTAAACTTTCCATGCCTAGTGTTGCTGATGTTACAAGACAACGACCGGCATCATCGGTAAGCCCAGTCTTTACTCCTGTGGCAGCCGAGTAGCTTTCTAGGAGTTTATTGTAGTTTTTAAGGGTTCTTTCCTCCGGTGGATTGCCAAATTCCACAGTGGCATAGCTAAGTCCTGCAATCTCACGAAAAACAGGGTTTTCCATGGCATACTGGGTAAGCAGTGCCAAATCCCTAGCTGTGGTGTAATGTTCTGGGGCATCTAACCCTGAAGGGGTCACAAAGGAAGTATCATAAAGTCCCAGTTCAAGGGCTTTATCATTCATCATCTTTGCAAATGCCTCATAACTACCACCTATTCTAAGGGCTGTAACATTGGCTGCATCATTGCCTGAGGGTAGCATCATTCCATAGGCTAAATCTCTAAGGGTAACGGTGTCCCCTTCCCTTAGCCCCATAGAGGAGCCCTCTACCATAATAGGCTCAGCCTCCACCACAAAGGGGGTATCTATGTCCTGTTGCTCCAATAGTATTATAGTGGTCATAATCTTGGTGGTACTTGCCATGGCTAGTTTATTATTAATATTCTCACCATAGAGTATCCTACCACTATCTGCTTCCATTACAATTACTGCTGAGGCAGTGGTAATCTGTGGTGGTAAAGCCTCAGCCACTGCCACCACACTCATAACAACTGCCATAATTAATGTAAAAATTATCTTTCTCACTACATATCACCTACATTTATAAGATAATCTAGGATATGCAGAGAGCATTTCTATTATGCTAAGTAGGGGCGAACCTATGTGTTCGCCCTATAAGGGTGAAATAGTGAAAAACGAAAAGTTATGGTGAAAATCTCCCACATTCTATTTAAATATGTGGCAAAGCCACTCCTACACCAGCCAATGTAATTGGGTGTATTCACTATTACCCAGCCAATGCAATTGGCTGTATTAACTTATAGATAATCCTAACACAGTTAGGGGTTATTTATACTGTCCCAGTGTCCTCAGTTTCTGCTGTTGGGTTCTTTCCTGCTTTGTAATCATTAACCATTCCAGTAATCTTGTCCATTACTCCTGGCACCATGTTTACTAGGCGCTCAGCAGCTCCTCCACCTTGGGAAAGCTGTAGCAGCTGTACATTGCCTTTACAAACAGTAATAAATCCTACAGGCTGAATGGTTACCCCAGCACCACTACCACCACCGAAAGGAGCTGTAGTTTTTTCTGTAGGCATATCTGCACCACCAACACCAAATCCAAAGGTCACCTTGGAAATAGGGATAATTGTGGTATCACCGTCTACCTTAATAGGATCTCCCACTATGGTATTTACATCTACTAGAGTTCTAAGATTGTTCATGGAGTTGTTTAATAGGTCGTTAATATTACTCTGGTTGGTTTTGTCGCTCATCTTCTTTATCTCCTTTATGTTTTAAAACTTCTTTTGAAATATTTATTATCATTGCCACTGATGGCACTAGTGTTACTATAGGTATAATCACAATCTCCATATTACAGGAGAATTTGCTTTTCTCACCTAGAAAATCCGGTGCTAGGGTAATATCCTTAGCCTTAAGGCTAAATGTTCTAGCCACCAAACTGTAAAAGCTATAAAAAACCCCACTAATCTTCCCATAGAGTATTGCAGTTTGGGCGCTGTCCTCACTATTTATTGTAAGGGTAAGGTGATTAATCTTGATTTTTATAGTTTTTAAAAGGCTTTTCATTGGTTTTTTAATAGCTTTTAGTATTGGGGATACCAGTGACATATACTCCATTATAGCAGCTATTTTATCCTTTTTAGGTGAGGGTGTGCCTTCCTTTGTTGCTGGTTTTTTCTCTTTAGGCTTTTTGGTTTTTTTCTCCTTAGGAGCCTTCTCTGGGGCTGGCAGTAGTATCTTCTTTATAAAAAGCCATTTTGCCTCGATAAATGTATCGTCATTTTGGTGGATTATCTTAATAGTTACAGGTATTAGTAGCAGTAGCACTGTTAGTAGTAGTATTATCCCTATTAAAGCCAACAGCCCTAAAAGTATATCTATTACTATCACACTCACCTCCTTAAAACTAATCCTCTACATCATCAAAATCCAACTGTTTCTCTGGATCTTCTATAGGGAAATCCTCTGTAGAATACTCTTCTTCCTCTTGTTCACTGCCTATCTCTGGCAGATCCTCTAGGCTACTTATGCCAAAACATCTTAAAAAATTAGCATTGGTTTTATAGGATACCGGTCTACCTGGAAGCTCCAGTCTACCAGCCTCCTCAATTAACCCCTTTTCCTCTAGGGAGTTTACCACCGAGCTACTGTCCACCCCTCGCACCTGCTCTACAAAGGATTTTGTAACAGGTTGGTTGTAGGCAATAATAGCTAGGACTTCCATAGCTGCTTGGGATAGGGGGATATTTCTTCTTATATCCAGTGCCTTCTTTATAACAGAGGCGTATTCCTTACAGGTGGTAAGCTGATATTTACTGCCTAGCTTTAATAATTGTAAAGGCAGTTTATTTTCCTCTAGCTTGTCCTTTAGGTTAATCATTATTTTATTTACTTCCTCGCCAGTTGCCTCCACAGCCTGTGCCAGCTGTGTGCCTTCTACTGGCTCTGAGGCAGCAAACATTATTGCAAAAAGCTGATTTTCTATTGTGGATAACATCCTCTGCCTCCCTTGGCTAGTGATTTATTTTATTATAGTTAAATTCTATGTAATCTTGGTTACTGCTAATGGTCACTCGCTTTGCCTTTACTAGCTCTAATACAGCTAGAAAGGTCGCCACCATCTCAGAACGCTCCCCACTGCCCTCAAAGGCAGCCACCCAGCTTAGTTTAGAGTGTTTATACAGGGATTTAAGCAGAAACATTATTCTTGAGGTTACCGACACCACTCGTTTTGCCACCAGTGGTGTAAATACCCCTGTTGGTGGTGGCAGTCGTCGCTGTCCCTTGCCCAGTGCCAGTAGATAGTATTCCTTTAATAGGTTTTTATCTATAAATCCACCAAAGGTCTTGTCCTCTGGTATCTCCTCACCACCGGACAGGAATATATCCCCTATAAGGCTTTGTGCTCTTAATTTAAGGGCTGCTTCCTTACAGGCTTTGTACTCCATTAGCTCACCCATTAACTGGGCTCTAAGGTCTTCTTTTTCCTCTTGGTGCTTTGGTAGGAGAAAGACAGTTTTCATATAGACAAGCCTAGTTGCCATCTCTACAAACTCACCAGCAATCTCCATATTACTCTGTTCCATACCCTCCAGGTAGTTGGTAAACTGATCTACCAGCTCCACTATCTGTATATCGCAGATGTTCATTTTGTGTTTTGATATTAGATAAAGAAGTAGATCCAGTGGCCCTTCAAATTCATTTATCTTAAAACTCAGTTCCACTGTATCCCTCCTTATTAGTCTTAGTGTTATCTATATATTATAGAAATGGTGTAAAAATTAGCATTACTACCTCTGCCATACCACTGAAGATAACGCTTGAGATAGCCTGTAAAGGCACTGTTAGTATTCTTGAGAATATTAGAAACAGGAATACAATCTGTATTATCTGTCCATTTTGTAGGATTTGGTAGTAGGTTTTTGGTGGGATGAATACACTTGCCATCTTCCAGCCGTCCAGTGGAGGCAGTGGAATTAGATTAAATACTGCTAGGTAGATACTAGTCCACACCAGCTGTAGTAAAACCGAACCTACTATAGATACAATACCACCAACTATAAAACAGATTTGGGCTAGTATTAATGCTACAAAGGCTAGAATAAGATTAGCTGCTGGCCCTGCTGCTGCAGTTAGGAATACACCTTTTTTCTTATCTCTAAAATTATTATAGTTTACCGGTACAGGCTTAGCCCAACCGAAACCAGTTAGCAGTATAAGGGTACAGCCGATAGGATCAATATGCTTAAGAGGGTTAAGGTCTAGTCTACCTTGGTACCCTGCTGTATTGTCCCCCATTTTTCCAGCCACATAGGCATGGGCAAATTCATGTATAGGAATTATTGCAATAATAAATAGTAGTCTGCCTAAAATGGCTTCCATTGAAATATTAAACATAGTCTGCTTCCTTTCTTATATACAAAGAGAAATTTATACTTGCAAACTGCTCTTTGATTGTGTTAGAATTAGCTAGTAAATCTAGATAAGTCTTTACAAGGGTATATTACTTCGAGGATAATTATAGCTTGAATTCATCTAAAAAACAAGGCTTTTAGGGGCTTTTCTTATAAAATTTTAAAAAAATTCTTATATTTTTAAAGAAAACACTTGCAATTGCTTTTAAAATCTGATAAAATACCAATGTTAATAACTTATAAATGTTAGTTAAGGAGGTGCTTAAAATGGCAAAATGCGATATCTGCGGTAAGGGCGTATCTTTTGGAATCAAGGTTTCTCACTCTCATAGAAGATCTAACCGTACATGGAAACCTAATGTTAAGCGTATTAAGGCAATTGTGAACGGAACTCCTCGCCACATCCATGCCTGCACCCGTTGCTTAAGATCCAATAAAGTAACTCGTGCTGTTTAATAAGCGTACAAACTTAAACCACCTTAGGGTGGTTTTTTTGTATTTATAGTTCTATATCAATTATTAGGGTGGCTTCCCTCGCCATGGGGAGCCACCCTGTATAATTTCACCTGAGTATTTGAAAAGAACCAGTTATTAATGTATGACATTAATAGCATACTTTATTTTCCTGTATACAAGTTAGCCAGCTGTTGACAGCTATAGTATAATATTGTAAAATATATAGGCTAGGCAGGTTAAGTTTATATATTAACCGAAATAATACATTGCCAGCTGATGAAGAAATTTGCCTCTAATAGCTAGCACATCAGCTAGATTAGGTAAAGTTCTAAGAAGCCAGATGGGTTATGAGTGGAGCATATATTTATATGTGACCGAAATAACACTTCGCCAGCTGATGAAGAAATTTGTCTGATATAGCCAGCACATTTTGGGCAGCTAGATTAGGTAAAGTTCTAAGAAGCCAGATGGGTTATGAGTGGAGCATATATTTATATGTGACCGAAATAACACTTCGCCAGCTGATGAAGAAATTTGCCTGATATAGCCAGCACAAAAATTATGCCCTCATAGTACAAGGGATAGTACAAGCCCCTCCTAAGGGGATGGGAATCGAACAATTTACGTTGTAGTTCATTCTCATACCACACAGTACTACAGCGTCCACAAAAATTAAATATGCGCCGGTAACTCAGCTGGAGAGAGTGCTACCCTCCTAAGGTAGAAGCCAGGGGTTCGACTCCCTTTCGGCGCGCCAAAAACCCTGTAAAATAGCCATTTTGCAGGGTTTTTATCTTTTTTAAATTATCACTTTTTATAATGAAAAGCAACTATTTTTATAGTGAAATTTTGATTAGCAAAATGATGTTTTTCATCCCAATTAATTTAAGTTTAGTACCTATTTTTAGGATAAGTAATCTCCCATTTGCTAATCATCTGCTAACTGCTAATTGTTGGGGGAAGGTGTATTGCAGAACCTAAAAGGCAAAGCTAAGTAAGTGAACTATTGTAATCAAGCGAGATTGTAATAGATGGTAATAAATTCTTAGTCTCTGAGCATTTCATCTATTTCTACTGCTTTAATGCGTTCTTTCAAACTACTGATTCTTTCTTCTACATAATTTTTATGCTGTATCCATTTTAAACCAATGAAGTTTGGCAATAACTGCTGTAGAAATTCTATCCAATCTGAATACATAGGTATAGCACTTCCACTCCACGAATATGAAGTAGGTAAGATTGAAATTTTTTCAAAATTAGCAAATGATGAATTAAACTTACAGAACAACCTAATATATTCAATTTTCCTATCTGTGTTGAGCTTTGATATTACGGCAAATAAACATTTCATTTTTATTTCATCATTTGAAAACACTTCTATACACTGTCGAATCCATGCGTCTTGCTTTTCAAGTAAGGCTTGTGCGTTTTCAACAGGCAGTAAAACATTCTCGAGAAAAAATGGTACTGAGCTTTCTGGGAATTCAAATAAATTTACTATTTGCTCAAAAATTTTATTGTATATTTCTATAAAATTTGTCAGTTCAAAAAAGCATTTAGACAAGCTATTATGTCCTTTAATGCGCTTACTTTCATTGACTAAGACATCAATATATGTATCTAATACTGATGGGCAAGCTAAATATATCTCTCGCAAAAACTCACCATCATAGTCATGGTTGTGGTATAGCAGTTGTACAGAATAAATTTCACATAACAATTCGGGGTTAAGTTTAAATTTTGAGATTAATTCTTGAGGTGTATTATGACACTTGTTAAAGAACAACCCAAAGTAAATATCTACAATAAACATTGAATATTCACGCTTATTTAAAATTATCTCGCAAACTTTAATAAAGATATTTTCATCTATTATTCTGTATTTATCCAAGAAATCTAAATCACGCATTGAAGAAGATTTAATATCTTCATCTGTTGATTGAGATAAGAAGTCATACAAACCTTCTACATGCTTCTGTCGAATTTTATCATCTGGCAACTGATGGTAATAAGCATATAACCATGCATTTTTATGGCTGTATTGATGAGCTGTAATTAGTTCAAATACTTCATTTTCAGAAATCAAAGAAAAAAGTGGTTGTATTAGGCGACAAGCATTTAAATCACAAGGTGTATCACACTCAATATAATATTTAATAGCATCTACATAATAATTATGCTCGCTATATAAAATCTCAAACGCCATTGATAGCCCCTCGGATATTTTCCACTTGCTATGTCCATCAATAACATTAATATCTGCACATAAGTCAATTATACCCTTGACCATTGACAAATTACATGCTAAAACATATTCTTCAATATTTTTTCGTTTGATTTTTTCATTTTCCACATATCCCATACCCTCGCTATAGCTTGGTCCCTTTAGGATGGAGTATAATTGAAACTGCGATCCTTCAAAATAATTAGCAAAAAGAGATTGGTTAAGCACGCTATCGCACGCTATATTCTTAGAAAGATGCTTTGCTAACAAACAGTTTTTCAGCTCAGTTGGAGAAAAGTATGTTTCCATAATAGATTGAATATAAGTCATGTCATACTGCGTTATCGGCGCGCTGACTTCTTCTACACAACCATGATATGCATATAAAACTTGATAAACTTTCACTTTATACTTTGGAGTTTTGCAGAGTTCAAATAACCACTCCCATATAATTTTTCGGTATTCTTTGCTACCATCAGTTTCCAAAAGTGGGATTTGATACACAGTGAAGCTATGCTTTCGCCCACCTTCAATCGGAGTAAAGTGCAATTTTAAAAATTCTTTAGCAATCTTAATAAATAATAGTATAATATATTCATTTGTACTATCTTCACTGTTTTCTTTCATCTTGTTTAAAAAGTTAATTTGGGTATAGAAATCATTATTAAAAGAATTCTTTGTTATACTAAAATATCTATTTGCAGCATGATAAAACTCCATATATAAATCTGGACGCTTATTGTAATACTCAAAAAATAAATCTAAGGCACTCGGAAGGTCATTCATATCCGCAAATCCTCCAAGTATTGAGATTATATCACTGGTTATATTCTGATTGTTTTTCCCACTTTCTGTATCTATCTCTGAAATATCGGCCAATACAGTTTCTACATTATTAATCCTTTCTTGTATGATTAAAAGAGCCTTTGTTGGGTTAAGTTTGAAGAAAACTTCAACAAACTCTAAAAAATAAGGGCTATCCTCTTTAAGCAACCTTTCCCATACAATTTTTATTTCTTCTGCAACAAAATCATACAGTGTCTTGTTAGCAAAAATATTAAATAGAGTATTGATAGAAGAAATTGTTCTCTCTTTATGTTTTGGAAAGCATAAGTAAATCATTTCTGATAAACTAAGTAATTTTTTATCAAAGAAAACATACTTAATTAAATAATTTGAAAGACATTGCTCTGAAAAACGAACAGCCTTATCGTTACATATATCCAAAACTTCCATATGATGGAGTTTGTTTATTGCCTCTATGAAAATATCTCTTGATAATCCTTTTTCACTTAAGATCAGTTGAAAAACATCAATATAATCTAAGTGTATTGCTTCTAAAAAAGCAACTATCCCTGCTGATATTAACATTTCATTACTATCAAGAATTTGTTCCTGTTCCAAAAAGCGTCCATAATAATCATCATATAACTGAGATGCATCTTGAATAGAGGTGATGCGATTAGAGCTACAAGCAACTTTACCTGACAGTATTGCGAGCCTTGCATTTCCCTCTGCAATTTTGACAATTCTGTTAAGATAATCAGAATTTTTAATACCTAAAGCTGTATCCAATAACTCCTTAATCTCATCATCACTAAATGCTTTAATAATTATATGCTTAAAATCAGAAAATTCACTAATATCATTTGTTACCTTTTTTATTGCATAATCTCGCACTGTAATCAGTATTTTCACATGATATCCTTCTTGTTTGAGGGTTATGTATCGGATAATATGTTGCAATCCCGATAGATGATTAGCATCATCAACCAAAATAAAATAATCACCAGGAGTATCTATAAATATTTTTAAATCATCATAAATAGGTAATGAATTACTCCTAATACAGTAAAGCCTTGAATTGTGTTTATTAGAATATAATTTCCCACACTCTAATGCTAATCTTGTTTTTCCTGTGCCTGCAACGCCACTTAGCACAACAACATCTGAATTCTCGAAAGCAAGCTCAATATTTTTTATCTCTTCATCTCGAAATAAAAACTCAGTATCAATAGGTGCAGCCATCTTATGAGCGTTATAGGTTTTAATAAAGTCATCTTGCGTTTGTATTTGCCCAGTGCTAATTGCTATACCTAAAAAATCTCGCACAAGCATATGATGATATAGATATAACTCTTCAGCAAGCTTATCTATTCCTATAATAGTAAGTTTTATCCCCACAGATCGACAGAGGGATTTCAGTTGATTATCTTTGGCTGGTTTAATATTTGATGAAGTATGGCAATAAATAATTTCTGCTATTTGATTATGAGGAATTTGGGTTTCATTAATATCCAAGCATTTGGAGATATCATCCATTATTTTTTTAAAGAGATTGTCTAGTTGAGTTGTATATTCTACAAATACATACCTTCCATCAGGTGTGCAAAAATAGGTATCAGGTGTGCCTTGCGTTGTTTTTCGTGTTCCTGCGTGACTGCCAAGTGAAACTATATCATAGCATCCTATCTTGCTAAGATAAGCATCACATAAATTTTGAAATGAACCTGCGTCTAATTGAAGTATTTTTTGTTTAATGCTTTCAATATTAGCCATATTATTTACACCTCCTCTTAAAATTCCTTACTAATATACCATCTTTATAAGAATCATTAATACAATACAAATTTTTATCATATTTATCTAAAATTGGTTGTTTTCTACAAACTCATTTACTTTCAATAACTATGATATCTCCACCATAAACTGCTCAATTAACTTATAAACACTTGTATAAGGGTTCA